>JAMONC010000126.1 GCA_027066725.1 Desulfobacterales bacterium | reverse complement strand
AATACATTTTACCCATGCTGACCTTAACTTATATAGGAGATACTAAAACCTTTTGAGCAAGACCACGACCAAGTGCTAGACGTGTACCTTTTGCCTTAATAATAAAAGGACCTGAGTTATTAAGCACCTCAATCTCTTGCCCTACATTAAGCCCCATGGCAGAAAGTTTAGAACAAATACACCTTCCTCCTACAAGTTTTACTATCTTTACTTTCTCACCAGAGGCACACATGGCAAGAGGCATGAGAGTCTGTCTAGTTTGTCTACATCTAGAACAAAGACCTTGAATAACCAATTTATGCATTAAGGGCTGAAAGCCTCTCTCCTGAGATAACTCTCTTTGTAAGGCTTCAAGCCTTGGATCAAAAAACTCCTCAATCTTTCCACACTTAACACAAATTAGATGATCATGACTTTGTCCTAGATGTAAATGCTCAAAATATAAAGGCCCGTCATTAAAGCGAACTTTTTGAGCTATACCATAGCGACAAAATTTCTCTAAGGCATTTTCTACATCTTCAATGGAAAGCCCCTGCCCCCCATCTATTTTATCTTTTAATGCTTCTATAGAAATATGCCCCTCAGTTTTTAGAAATACGTCTAGCACCTTTTCTTCTTGCTCAGAAAGGTTATCTCCTACTTGAGAAAGAAGAGAAAGAAACTCCTCTTTCTCCTTTTTGTGAAAAAGGTCAACACTTAAGTCATCCTCTGTCTTATCTGTGTTGTCTTTTATCCCAATACCGCCTTTAATAGTTTTTATAGATTCAAACCAATTCTTGGTCATTATCTCCTAAAATCCAGCCTTATAAAAAATGTAATGCTTCTAAAATTATTAGCTTTTATTTTAGAAAAATCAAGCATAAAAGAGATATAACACATAATTATTCTTGACTCATTTACTGGTTCTTTGTACACAATTTAATAATTATTGTTAAAGTGTCTCATTACACTAAAACGTTAAGGTAGGTAAATAACCATGAACCAAGAATCTGAACTCCAAATTTTTAGAAAATATTTACAAAAAAAGGGGCTACGTTATACCCCAGAAAGGGAACAAATAATAAAAGAGATATTTTTAACTCATGATCACTTTGATGTAGATACACTTTATCTAAGAATGAGACAAAAGGGTCTTCAAATATCTAAGGCCTCTATTTATAGATTAATCCCTTTACTGATTGAGGCAGGGCTTATTGAAGAGGTCTTTTTTGAAGACGGACACATGCACTATGAATATATATATGGGCATGAACCACACTGCCATTTAAGATGTATTAGCTGTAAACGTATAGAAGAATTTAGAGACCCTCACTGGCCAGATATGGAAAAGATGTTAAAAGAAAAATTTGGCTATGAGATTACAAACTATAAACTTGAGGTTCAGGGCTTATGTCCTGCATGTAAAGAGAAACAAAAAAAAGAGTAATGGAGGTACAAGTTTAAACAATTGGAGAATCCATCTCCTATATTAAACATAGTATTGGTTGAACCAGAAATTCCACCTAATACTGGTAATATTGCAAGATTATGTGCAGCAACTAATAGCATTCTACACTTAGTACATCCATTAGGATTTCGGTTAGATGATAAACATTTAAAAAGGGCTGGGCTTGACTATTGGCCTCATGTTTTAATTAAAGAACATAAGAGTCTTAAAGCATTTTTAGAGTTTGCTAAAGGAGAAACACTATTTTTATATTCTACTAAAGGGAAACACATATATACTAAGGCAACACCTAAAAATAATGCATTTTTAATATTTGGCAGAGAAACCTATGGCCTGCCTAGAGATTTCCTTAAAAAATATTTTGAGAAGTCCTTTTATATCCCAATGTGGGGCAAAGTAAGAAGTCTTAATCTATCCTCTGCTGTAGCAATTGTAATATATGATGCATATAGAAAACTCTTTAATTGGGGCTAATTTTATGTTTATATATTGACGTATTTTATATAATTTCATAAATCTAAGCCTCAAGAAAAAACATTAAGAAGGAGTAGATATGGCAAGACATAAAAAGATTGAAAGAAGACGTGAAATAGAAAGAAGGCGGAGAAGACGAGAAAAAAGGAAAAAGCTTCGTGCTAAAGGTCTTCTTCCCCCTCCTAAGTAATCTTTTAATTTATGGGGGTGTTAAGCCCCCTTTTTATAAGTTTTGTATATAATTTTTAAGCCTTTCAAGTTCCTTATTAAATTGTTCTATGATCTGTCCTGAAAGTCTAGACCATTCCTGCTGAAATTCAGGTAAAGCCTCTACATCAAGAGCTTGAGCAACAGCCATACCATATTGTTCTGCTACTGCCTGTTTTAAGTTACCTAACTGTGCCTGCATCTGTGCCTTTAACTGCTCTTTGTATTGATTGTATGTAGTTTTAAACTGTCCCAATAGTTGAGATATGGCATTAACTACCTGGGCAGCAACAGAGCCTTTTAGGTCCATAACACCAGAAAGTGCCTTTTGTGCACGCTCCATTTGACTCTCTTCTTTAGGTAATACAATATTTCTTAAAAGTGTATCCATTGCACCTTCTATAACGCTGTTTAACATACTAGGATCTACATCTGTCATAAGTTCTTTAAGACTCTTTTTATCTGGATCATCTAAAAAGCTTGCAGCAATACGTCTTCCCTTTGATATTGCCTCTTCTTTCTTTAATTCCTCTTTTGAAGCCTTTCCCAATTTCTCTGCCTTCTCAAGTGCTATTTCAAGAGCACTTCTTATCTCACCCATGCTTTCCTCCTATTCAATTTAATACTTA
>JAMONC010000125.1 GCA_027066725.1 Desulfobacterales bacterium | reverse complement strand
AAGCAATATAAATTATATAATATTTTTTGCTTTCTTGTATTTATTTTTGCTATTTTTAGTACTTCCTTATATGCCTATTCTAATACTAACTTAGTAACTCAAGTTAGAATTATAGGAAACAAACGTATAGATACAGCAGCTATACTTGACTGTATTCAAACAAGAAAGGGTAGTCTATATGATCCTAAAACCATATCTGAAGATATAAAATCAATTTATAAACTAGGTTACTTTGATAATGTAGAAGTAGATATTAAAAACAGTGCTAAAGGGAAAATTGTAACATTTATTGTACATGAAAGACCTATTATTGAGAAAATTATTATTAAGGGCAACAAAGAAATATCTACCGATAAAATAAAAGATGTAATAACTATAAAGAAATTTGATGTATTTAATCAAGATATTGTTAAACAAAATATAGATAAGATTAAAACTCTTTATCAGAATAAAGGTTTTATAGATACTACTATAACATATAAAGTTACTCCTATCTCCTCTGAAAGAGTAAATTTAACTTTTTTAATACATGAAGGTGAACAAGTACATATTAAATCCATAAAATTTGAAGGTAATCATGCATTCTCTAATAGTGACTTACTAGATTTAATGGAAACTGATGTATGGCATCCATGGTGGTGGCTAACATGGAGACATATAAAGGAAATTTTTTCAGGTAATAATGGTATCTTAAATGAAGACACTTTAAATCGAGATTTGGGTAAAATATTATCATTTTATCATAATCATGGATACATAGATGCAAAAGTTGGAAGCCCTGATATTAAGTATAAAGGCAAATGGATTTATATAACCATACCAATAAGTGAAGGTTATAAATATAAAATAGGTTCTATAAAAATAGAACAAAAACTTTTTAATTCTAAAAAATTACTATCAATTCTCAAGATAAAACCAGGGGATGTATATAACCAAAGAGTATTACAACAAGATATTATGAAACTGACTAATAAATTTGCAGATAAAGGATATGCTTATGTACAAATTACTCCATTAATAAAAAAGAATATAAAATCTAAACTTGTTAATATTACACTCGTTGTAACTAAAGGGCCAAAAGTATATTTTGAACGAATAGAAATAACAGGAAATACAATAACCAGAGATAAAGTAATAAGAAGAGAACTACGTGTGAAAGAATTAGGACCTTTTAGTGCAACAGGACTAAGAAAAAGCAATATTCTTTTAAATAGACTAGGATACTTCAAACAAGTCACAATAACTCCTAAGAGAGGATCAGCTCCTAATAAAATGAAACTTGATGTACATGTTAAAGAACAGCCTACGGGTACATTTAGTATAGGAGCTGGTTACTCTTCTTTAGACAAATTTCTTTTTATGGCAGAAATTAAAAAGAGAAATTTCTTAGGAAAAGGTGAAACGTTAACTTTCCAGTGTAACTTTAGTAGTAAAAGTAGACAATATAACTTTAGCTTCACCGAACCATATTTTAAGGATACCAAGCTAACAGTAGGTATAGATGCATATAATTGGATGAATGAATACTATGATTATACTAAGAAAGATACTGGTGGTGCCTTAAGATTTGGATATGCATTTACTGATAATTTCTCATCTTCTGTGACACTTAGAGTTAACAATACCACATTAAGTAATTTACCAGAAAATCCTTCAATTATCCTTTTAGACTCTTTAAATATCAAAAGCACACGTTCTGTAACACTTGGATTTAACTATGATAGTAGGGATAGTTATTATTATCCCACACATGGTTGGGATAATAGTTTAACACTAGAATACGCAGGATTTGGTGGGGATAGTGCATTTGTTAAGACTATTGGTATACTGAGTTATTTCCATCCAATCTGGAAAGAACTTATTGGACATGTAAAATTTGGTATAGGATATGTAACCCAGGCAAGTGGTGGTAAGTTGCCTATATATGAAAAATTCTTCTTAGGTGGACTAGATACAGTAAGAGGATATAAATACGGACATATAAGCCCTAAGGATCCTATAACAGGAGACAGAATTGGTGGTGATAGAATGGCTTATATGCAAAATGAGGCTATATTCCCACTAATAAAAAGTATGGGACTTTCTGGAGTAGTTTTCTATGATTTAGGCAATGTATGGAAACAAAAACAAGGCTACGATTTCTCAAGACTTAAAACAGCCGTAGGTCTTGGCATAAGATGGATATCTCCAATAGGACCTCTTCGTATAGAATGGGGATACAAACTTAACCCTGAGCCAGGAGAAAGTAGAAGCGATTGGGAATTTCGTATTGGAGGAATATTTTAAAATACGGGAGGATATATTGTCTAAGACATTAACTTTAAAAGAAATAAGCAAATTTTTAAATGGAGAGCTTCATAGTGATAAAAATGTAAAAGTAAAAGGAATAAATTCTCTAGAATCTGCCAAACAAGATGAGATCACTTTTGTTATATCAAAAAAATATTATGAAGGATTAAAACTAACAAATGCATGTGCTGTAATAATCCCATATAATTGGCCAGAAGATATCAAAATAGATATACCATTTATAAAAGTAAAAGATCCTTACTTAGCTTATGCAAAATTAGCTTCATTTTTCTTAGAAAAAGAAATCAATTATTTCGGTATAAATGAAAAGGCTTATATAGAGTCTAACTGTGATATAGCATCAGAAGTTGCTATATATCCTGATGTGTATATAGGAAAACATAGTAAAATTGCAGAAAGAGTAATTATATATCCTGGAGTCAAAATAGGGAATAATGTAACAATTAACTCTAACACTATCATATATCCTAACGTTGTAATATATGATAATTGTATAATTGGCTCAAATGTTATTATTCATGCAGGGGCTGTTATAGGTGCAGATGGATTTGGTTATGCTCATGATGAATCAGGACACATAAAAATTCCACAAATTGGTAAGGTAATAATTGAAGATAATGTAGAAATTGGTGCCAATACCTGTATAGATAGAGCTGCATTAAATGAAACCATTATTAAAAAAGGAACTAAGATAGATAACCTCGTTCAAATAGGACATAACTGTATTATTGGAGAAAATTCTATATTAGTATCTCATGTCGCTATAGGTGGAAGCACCAAGGTTGGGAATTGGGTAATGATAGGAGGACAAGTCGGTATAGCAGATCATAAAACAATAGGAGATTATGTAAAAATAGCTGCTAAATCTGGAATAGCTCAAGATATTCCTAAGGGTTCTATAGTAGCTGGTTCTCCTGCAATACCCCATAAGCTGTGGTTAAAAACTTCTCAACTCATAAAACGTCTACCTGAATTATTTAAAGATGTTAAACACATTAAAGAAATACTATCAAGACTAGAAAAGGAGCAAAAAGAAGATGGAAACCAATAAATACTATTTGGACATACAAGAAATAAAAAAAATAATTCCACAGCGTTATCCATTCTTAATGGTAGATAGGGTGATAGAATTTATACCTAATAAAAGTATCAAAGCATATAAAAATGTATCAATTAATGAACCCTTTTTCCAAGGACACTTCCCTAATGAACCAATAATGCCAGGCGTGTTAGTATGTGAGGCACTAGCACAAGCAGGTATTATATTCGCAAAAAAAACTGATGAATCTCTAATGGATAAATTAATTGTTTTTGCGGGACTTGATCAAGTAAGGTTCAGACATCCAGTATATCCAGGAGATCAACTTATACTTGAATTAGAGCTCATTAAACAAAAAAGAAACATATGGAAGATGAAAGGAGTTGCAAAAGTTTTAGACACTGTATGTGTAGAAGCCATCTTAATGGCAAGTGTATTAAGTTAAAATAATCAAAGGGAAAAATCATGCACAAAAATAATATAAATAACATACATCCAATGGCAGTAATATCTGAAGGTGCTCAAATAGGGAAAGGAGTAGAAATTGGAGCTTATGCTATTATAGGTCCCAACGTTATTATAGGAGATAATAGTAAAATAGGAGCTCATGCTGTTATTGATGGATATACTACTATTGCACAAAATGTCTCCATCTCTTCTTTTGCTGTAGTTGGTGGTGCTCCTCAAGATATTACTTACAAAGGGGAACCTACAAAGGTATTTATTGGAGACAATACTATAATAAGAGAATTTGTAACAGTTCATAGAGGAACAACTGGCGGATGTGGTATTACTAACATAGGTAAAAACTGTTTAATAATGGCTTATTGCCATATAGCCCATGATTGCCAAATAGCAGATAATGTAATAATGGCAAATGGAGCAACTCTTGGTGGTCATGTAACAATTGACGAACATGCTGTCCTTGGAGGAGTTATTGCTGTACACCAGTTTTGTCATATAGGTGCCTATGCGTTTATTGGAGGGATGTCTGGAGTAAATAAAGACATACCGCCTTTTGTAAAATTTTTTGGTATACGAGGCGATATGTATGGATTAAATGTAGTAGGACTTAGACGCCATAGATTCCCAAAGGAACATATAGAGGCCTTAAAAAAGGCATACAGACGAATATTCCACTCAGATATAACTGTAAAAGCAGGGGCACAGGAAGTATTAAAAGATATGGGAGATATTCCACCGGTAAAAACATTCTGTGAATTTATTCTTAACTCATCAAGAGGGCTTCCAAGATCTGCAGGCATGGAGGCTACTGCTGATGTCTAATGAACAACCACCATTTAGCATATTAGGAATTATTGCTGGAGGTGGAGATTTTCCTATACTTTGTGCAAAGGCAGCACAAAAAAAAGGAGTTAAAGTAGTTGTTATAGCTCATAAAGGAGAAACATCTAAAAATATTGAAGAATATGTAGATCATATAAAATGGCTCTATCTAGGACAGCTAAATAAACTTATTAAGACCTTAAAAAAGTACAAGGTAAAACATGTTATTTTTGCAGGCACAATTAAAAAAAAGAGAATATTTTTTGATGTGCGTCCAGATACAAGGGCCCTTCTTTTATGGAAAAGACTTAAAAATAGATTAGATGATAATATACTAAGGGCATTTGCAGATGAATTAGAAAAAGAGGAAATTAAAGTGATTCCATCAACTACGTTTCTTGATGAATTACTTACCAGAGAAGGAATTCTAACCCAAAAAGCCCCAGATAAAAATCAGCTAGAGGATATCAAATTTGGTTGGAATATAGCAAAAGAAATAGGAAAGCTTGATATTGGACAATGTATAGTAGTAAAGGATAAAACTGTTATTGCAGTTGAAGCTATAGAGGGGACAGATGCAACTATTAAAAGAGTAGGTGAATTGGGAATAGCAGACACTATAGTTATAAAGATATGTAAACCTTCTCAAGATACTAGGTTTGATCTTCCTGCAACAGGACCTCAAACTATTGAAAATATGGCTCAAGTAAAAGCAAAGATATTGGCAATAGAAGCAAATAAATCTCTTATGTTTAATAAAGATAAAATGATTGAGCTAGCAGACCGTTATGGAATTGGAATAATTGGTATAGGAAAAGGAGGCATCTAAATATTATGCTAAAAGTTGCTGTAATAGGTGTTGGATATCTTGGAAAATTCCATGCAGAAAAATATGCTACTATTCCAGATGTTCAATTAATAGGTGTGGTAGATATAAACAAAAAAAGGGCCCAAGAAATAGCCCATAAATTAAATTGTCCATACTATACAAGCTATAAAGAAATAGTGGATAAAGTCGATGCTGTATCTATTGTTGTGCCTACTATTAGCCATTTTGAAGTGGCCAGCTTCTTTTTAAATAAAGGTGTTCATTGTTTATTAGAAAAACCAATTACACAAGACATAGAAGAAGCTAAAAGATTAATCGATATAGCCAAAGATAAGAATGTTATATTACAAATAGGGCATATAGAGAGATTTAATCCTGCGGTTAAAGTACTCTCTGAAAGAGTAAGGCGTCCCCTTTTTATAGAAGCGCATAGGTTAAGTGAATTTAAGCCAAGAGCAATAGATGTTGATGTAATATTAGACTTAATGATTCATGATATAGATATCGTGCTTAATTTAGTAAAAGAAGAAGTAACTAATGTATTAGCAGTTGGAGTTCCAGTATTAACACCTCACGTAGATATTGCTAATGTAAGATTAGTCTTTAAAAATGGCTGTACTGCCAATCTTACTGCAAGTCGTATCTCTAGATATCCTATGAGAAGAATAAGAGTATTTCAACCTGGTTGTTTTATAGGAGTAGATTGTTTAAAGAAAAATGCGATAATACTTGCTAAAACAGGTAATAATATGTCAAAAGACTCTATCTCTGCTCAAAACATTACTCTTAATAACACAGATATGTTACTTGAAGAAATAAAGTCTTTTATTAAAAGCATAAAAAATAAAACGTCACCAGTTGTAACTGCTGAAGATGGCAAAAATGCACTTGAGCTTGCTATTAATATTGGCAAACAAATAAAAAAGGGTATTAAAAACCTTGGGCTAGATATAACAGAACTGTTAAACCCTCCTCCAGAATTTAAAAGTTGACTCAAGTGAATAACTCCAAAAACTTAAATAAAAAAAAGATATTTATTGTAGCAGGTGAAGCATCTGGAGACTTGCATGGGTCTCAATTAATAAAAGAAATTAAAAAAAGAGCCCCTGATGTAGAAATAGTAGGTATTGGTGGCGATAAAATGATAGAGGCAGGGGCTAATATACTTATACATCAAAGTAAGATAGCCGTAATGGGACTTATTGAAATTATAGCCTGTATAAAACACATAAGACATGCTCTCAATGTTTCAAAAAATTATTTGAGATATCAAAAACCTGATCTTCTTATACTCATAGACTATCCAGGTCTTAATTTAATATTAGCAAAATATGCTTATAAGCTTGGTGTACCAGTTTTTTATTATATATGCCCTCAAATATGGGCGTGGAGAAAAAACCGAGTAAAAAAGATAAAACGTTATGTAAAAAAAGCTGCTGTAATACTTCCTTTTGAAGAAGAATTTTTAAAAGAGCATGGAGTAGATGCACAGTTTGTTGGACATCCTTTATTAGATGTAGTAAAAATGGATTCAGATGCTCTTAAAAAACTTAATGATGCAAACATAAGCACTCAAAAAAAGATAATCACATTATTACCTGGCAGTAGATATGGAGAAGTAAAAAAGATATTGCCTCCGTTAGTTCGATCTATACCTATTATAAAAAAAGAAATACCTGATATAGAAGTAGTAGTAGGCTTAGCTCCATCCATTGATAAAAGATTTCTGATAAAGTTAATTAAACAAGATTTAGACTATAATATAAAATTTTATTCTGGTAATATATACAATCTTATTGGGCACTCATCTTTAGTATTAGCGGCTTCTGGAACAGTAACCCTAGAAACTGCTATACTCGGAACCCCTATGATTGTAACATACATCTTAAATCAATTATCATATATTCTTGCTAAAATACTTGTAGATGTACCTCATGTATCTCTAGTTAATTTAGTTGCTAATAAAAAGATTGTGCCAGAACTTCTCCAAAAAGAAGCCAATAGCTCAAATATAGCTAAACAGGCAATAATTTTACTTAAAGATAATAACAAAATAGAAGCAATGAGATATGAATTAAAACAAGTAAAAAGGCTACTTGGCTCTAAAGGAGCTGCAAAACGAGCCGCATATTTGGCACTAAGTCTTATTAGCTAATCAATATTTCTTGGGATTCTGATGATAAATAAAGTATTGCCAGGTTCAGACTCGACTATTAACTCACCTTTATGAGCCTCTATAAAAGATTTAGCAATAGCTAATCCCAGTCCTGATGACCCTCCTCTCTTCTTTGTAGTAAAAAATGGATCAAAAATCTTTGTTATATTTTCTTTTGGTATACCTATACCATTATCTTTTACCCAAAATTCAGCGTATTTATCAAAACACTTAAGTCCAACTTCTATCTTTCCTGTCTTTGGATCAACTGCGCTTTTTGCGTTTATAATTAGATTTTCTAAAGCACGGTTTATCATACCAAGTTCTACTCTAGCCTTACAGGGCTTATTAGGTATCTTCCAAACAATTTTTAATGATAATTGTTTGTCACTATTTAACAATAGATTAATAGCTGTTTGTTGAGTTCTCAAAAAGCTTGTAAGATCATGTTCCTCTAATTCCGGATCAGGGGTTTGGAAACAGTTTTCAATATCATCATTGAATTTTCTTAATTCTTCTATTTGAGAGAAAAAAATAGTTAATAATTCTCTACATCGTTCATTTAATTCTTCTCTGCATAGCAAATCGTGTATTGCGTTAAAATCATTTAAAGAATTACCAACTTCATGTCTTAACTCTTCAGAAAAACGACCTAACAAGGCAAGTTTTTCCTGTTCTTTTAATTTTTCAGTCTTTTTTATATTCTCCTTAATGTACTTTTTTAATTCTTCCTGCATAGAATTAAAACATTTAGCTAATGTGGTAATCTCGTCATCCCCGTTTACTTTAACTTGAATGTCAAGTTGTGGATTATCTGAAATTTGTTTTACTTTTTTAGTTAGATAATTGATCCTTTTTATTATTAATTTGTTTAAAATGATAATACCTATTATAAAAATGCATAGAAATTCACCTAAAGCAATGTAGCTAACTGTCTTTTTTAAATCCTCTATTTGTGTTTCTAGTCTATCTTTAGACATACATATTTCTACTTCTCCGATCTTCTTTATATGTTTTGGTATAGAAAAATTAAGGATATCTTCGTCTTCAGAGAATTTTTCTTCTATTTTAACTGGTGCCTTAAAAATCTGAATGTTTCCTCTTACAGTCCAGCAACTTGTATATATTACATTTCCGTCATTATCTAGTATCCTAACACCTATTACATCTGGTTGATGCATTACTTCATTTACTCTATCTTCGAGAAAGGATATATCCCTTGTTAATACTGCATACTTAGATGTATCAGCTAAATGACATGCTAGTGATTTACCTCGTTCAGTAAATTGTTCCTCAAATATAGAAGAAGATTTAGATAAATATACGTAACTTATTGATATTACAAGCAAAGCTTGTAAAACTAAAAAGATAAAAATCAATTTAAAACTTAGACGTGAAATTTTAAATTTTTGATTTAAAATGTCTGTTTTGTTCATATTACTCTATTAATACTGCTTTGTTTTTTACATTCTGTGGTATTTTAATATGTAAAAGTTTAGCAATTGTTAAATTTATATAGAGAACATATTTACCAGGATATTGTATTGGTATTTTTATATTTGTCGATTCTATTAATCTTGCTATTGCCATTCTTGCAGCTTGTTCCCCTATATAAGTATAATCAGGCTGTAAGGCCATAAGAGCACCATGTGTAACATAACAAGCAGCTAGCCCCATTACAGCAATCTGATATCTAATTCCTTGTGTAATTACATACTTAACAGCTAAAAGATTATTAAACAATATAGGATCAGCTACCATAATAAAGCCATCAATTCCATAATTTATTTCTTGTTGCAATGCTTCAGGAAGCTGTTTACTATTACTTACTGTCTTGATAATCAGTCTAACTCCTAGCTTTTTAGCTGAATAAAACAACTCACTTCTATTAAAGTGTTCTTTATGTCCTTTGGTCCATATAATACCAACTAATTTAGAATGAGCTACATGCACTAATTCCTCTAATTGTTTCACAATTGGTATTTTAAGACATACTCCCGTAATATTATTACCTATAAGATTTCTTCTCCAAGGATCAACAACAAGAGCAAATACCTGTGGAATAGAAGGCAACCTTTTATGTATAAGTTCAGAAGCAGGTGTACCAAGGGTAATAATGATATCAGGTTTTATAGCGATGATTTGTTTAATTAAATCTTGTTCTTTATATTTCCATAAGCTCAACGTATACTTTTTAATAGTTACATCAGCTAAGCTATTATTTATAACAGTTATAATGGCTTTTTCTGTAACAGTATATGGAGAAAAATCATGAGTAGACAAGATTACTATATTAGTACTAGCAGCATAGACTCTAGCAGAACATAAAAATAATATAATAATACCTATAAGAAAAATTTTAAAAAACTTATAAAGGGCCATTAACCCACCACAAAAGAAAAAATCACTATATTAATCTTTAATTTAAATGAATATCTCCAACAAAACTATATTTTCTCCATCTCTAACTTTAGAAGTGATAATATATACTTACTAACCATTGTCTTGGATTTTGAGGGATCTTAGGTAAAGATGTCCCATATGTTGGGTCTTCACTCTCTGTACCAGAAGTAAAGTATTTTGTATTAAATAAATTTTTAACAGTAAAATCTATTTCCCACTTTGGATCCCACCTAATCCATCTTAAGTTAGCATCAACCACAAGTGCCCCTTTTAATTTTCTACCTCTATACATCGGATTATAAGGAGTTGTATAAATACCACTCCACCATCTCATACGTATATTTAAACCAATTAAGTCGGCAATTGTTCCTGTAATACCAAATTTAACTTTATGATTGGACACCTTGGGAGCGTTATAGGTTTTACCATTGAGACGAATTTTTGCATTAAGATAAGAATAGCCTAAATATATAGACCAATGTTTTAAAAACCTATATTTTTCTAATATATCTACGCCAAAATCAGTCTGAATACCAGAATTTGTAGGTATTTCTACAACTGCATCATTTACTACGCTTCCATCTTTAAAATAAAAGGTATAACCTGTAAGTTGCTCCCCCGCTTCTCTAATCATGTCGTGAGCTTGTTCAACATATAGAGATATTAAAGAAGAAAGCTTATGTTTATATTCATAACAGTGACTCAACTCCAAGGAATATAGCTTTTCAGATTTTAGCTTTTTATCAAATAAATAGGAAGGCAAATGTGCATATTGGTTGTTAACTCCAATCCATGCTTTATATCTAATATAAATAGAAGGAGGTATATAAGCTGTACCTAATAATAATTTAATCTGTTGATTTCTATCTAAACAATAAACTAAGCCAACTCTAGGATTAAAAGAACCTTGATGTGTGGAAGAATCATAATCATATCTAGCACCAAGAGTAAGGGTAAGATTATCAAATATAGATTGCGTTAACTGTAAATAGTTTCCAAAAACCCAATAATTCTGAAGTTTAATGGAAGGTATATTAATAATTTCACCTGATGGTGATTTAACTCTTGCTAAAGGGAAACCATTATAAACATCTCCATGATTAAAAGGTTCATGAGAATTGATATAAGGAAAAGCAAAAACTCTTTTTACATTTAGCCCATATATAAATTTACCCTTTAAAAAAGAATATATAAAACGTTCATCAAGTTGATAAGCGTCAGACCTTTCATAGATATAATTATTAAATGTAATTCTTCCATAATCACTATCTGGTTCAAGTTCATAGTGTTGATACCAAAAATCGTTTCTCAATTTAAGATTATCTGATATTTTAACTGTTTTATTAGTATCTATATTTAAAGTATCAATTACTACTTTATCTCTAGGTAGCTGAGTTCTACCTGTATAATAAGGCGTTTGAATGTTATTAGGTTGCCTTGTTCTACTATAAGTTGAAAGTATATGCCAACCCTTATCTATTGCTTGGAGTATAAAATCATAATCTTGTTCAGGTGTATTATATGGCCAATTTGGATTATATACTGGAGTTAAGACTCCATAACCATTGTCAACCAAATTCCCAGGATATTCCTTTCTCATATCAAAACCAGAAGTTCTATAACCATGTCCATAAAGCTGCATTCTAAAACTATCTACTATCCTACCACCCACTAAAAAATAACCAGTAAATGTGTCATTATTGCCAGCACCTACCTTAATTGATGATGTTGGTCTTTTAGGTACATCTTTTGTAATAAGATTTACTATTCCACTAAATGCATTTGCACCATAAAGGGCAGAAGCTGGTCCATACATTATTTCTATCTGTTTTAAGCCCTGTACAGAGATATGATGTCCATAAACAAGGTGTGTTCCATTTTCAGGATTTAGTGGCACACCATCTACAAATACCTGTAATTTATTATTCCCCCACAGTCCTCTTACAATAATATAAGAACCACCAGGTTGACCGCCAATACGATTTTGTACATCAAATCCAGGCAGATCTTCTAAAACTTCTGTTAGATCTTGATAACCTCTCTCTTTAATCTCCTTAGCAGTAATAACTATGACAGTAGCAGGAGCACTTGTAACAGGTTCCCTAAAAAGGGATGCTGTAGTAGTAGTACGATCAAAAATATAATACATACTTTCTGGCTCACTAGCATTCCATGAATCACTTAAAGAAGCACGCACAGATGTACAAAAAAATATTGATATCAATACCCCAAAAATAAAAACATTCTTTGATACTTTCATAGCATCCTAACCCTAGCTATCTCAAAATAATTAGATTGGCATATTAATCTTTGTATACCCATTCTTTTATTAAAGATATCTCCTTTTCCCATCTTTTTTTATCTACTCTTAATGAAAGAAATTGTTTAAATAATACATCTAGAATATCAAAGGTCTTTTCAATCAAAAATACATTTTCAAGAGCTTTGGCATCAAGATTAAATATATTTAACTCCTCTTCTAAAAAAGAAAAATCTTCTTCTTCATATTTAGAGGATTCAAGCCTCATCCCAGAGATATCAAAGGTGTCTGCCTTTATTGTAAAACGCCACCTTAAATCTCCCACCCAAAGCCTTATTGTTGCACTAGATATCTTTTTACCAGAAAGAAGGGCTGCTCTTATCTCCTTTTCTGAAATATCCTTACCCTTTAAAGAAATTAACTCTTTTTGATCGCTAATACCTGACTCTAAAGTAAGGGCCCTTTCAAAGTTTAGAGATATAACAATATCATCTATACTAAAAGTGCCTGCCTCTTTTTGTGATTTAACCCACAACCATGTAAGAAACTCCCTTGGTAAA
>JAMONC010000124.1 GCA_027066725.1 Desulfobacterales bacterium | reverse complement strand
ATTTAGACAGTATCCACCTATAACTGTTAACACTACTCCAATAATACCAAGAAGTTTAGGTATTTCTCCCAATATTAACCAACCTGTAAAAAGGGTAAAAACTGGAGTAAAAGCCAAAAATGGAATAGTAATGGATAAATCACTTACCTGAATAGCCTTCATGTATAGAATAAGTGCTATAATTTCTAGTGGTAGTAGAAATGCTAAGGTCTTAAAAAATTCTATATTTAGTTTGGGCCAATTTACAAAAAATAAAGCAGGCAGAAGAAATATAGCAGGCGCACTACACCTTATTGCAGCCATTGAAGCACTTGATAGATGAGTGAAACGAGCCTTTAATATAGCATCTGTGGTGGCTGATGAAATCGCTGCCCAAAGTGCAAAAGGAAACCAATTCACATCAGCCACCTATATACAACTTTTATGATATTCCCCTTTGTGCCATTTCTAATAATCGTTTTATCCTTTCTTCAATAGGGGGGTGTGTACTAAATAGAGTAGCAAACCCTTTAGCACTAAGAGGATTTACAATATACATCTGAGCAGAAGCAGGATTTACGTTCATAGGTATACGCCTATTCCACTCTTCAAGTTTTTTAAGTGCACTTGCAAGGGCAGTAGGCTTACCACATATCTTTGCACCAGTTGCATCTGCTAAAAACTCTCTACTTCTTGAGATTGCCATTTGTATAAGGGCTGCTGCAATAGGAGCTACTATCATCATGATAAACATGCCAATAAGGCCAGCAACTCCATCGTCTTCATCTCGACTAAAACCACCAAAGATAAGTGTCCACTGTGCCATATTAGCCAAAAAGCTTATTGCTCCAGCCATTACTGCTGCAATAGAGCTTATCAAAATATCCCTGTTTTTGATATGACCGAGTTCATGAGATAAGACCCCTTCTAATTCTTCCCTATTTAACAGCTGTAGTAACCCTTCTGTAACTGCAACTGCTGCATGTTCTGGGTTTCTACCTGTAGCAAAAGCATTTGGAGTCTGGCTTGGGATGATATACACCTTTGGCTTTGGAATACCTGCCCTTTGAGCCAAATAAGCTACAATGGAATGAAGCTCTGGGGCTTGGGCTTCAGATACAGGACGTGCTCCATTCATTGTAAGGGCAAGTTTATCACTAAACCAAAAGGAAAAAAAGTTCATGACTGCCGCAAATCCAAGGGCTATCAGCATTCCATTTCTGCCACCTAGTATTTGGCCTACTACCATAAAAAGGGCAGTAAGAGCAGCCATTAGCATAAATGTCTTAAATGTATTCCACATAACTACTTATTACCTCCGTCAAGGTTTTTGATGGTAAAATAACCATCATTACTACACAGAACAAGAGGTGTAGCATTGGCTACCTTGACATCCCTGTATCCTTCCAACCCTATACCCTTAAAGTAAAGAATAAGCACTCTCATAACAGCAAGATGAGTAACTACTAAGATAGGACATTCATGCCTATCTGCCAATTTCTTTATTGATTCTACTGCCCTTTTTTGAAGACTTAAAAGATCTTCTGCACCCTGTTTTTTAAATAAATAGGGAGTTTTTTTCCATAAACTATAACCAGAGTTAGGATCGTTTTTAAGTTCTTCTTTTAATCTACCATCCCAAGCAGGAATCTTTATCTCACATATTCCTCTTTCTACTGTTACAGGGGCACCTATAATGTCTGAAATAATCCATGAAGTCTCAAGAGTACGAGGAAGGGGACTTGAATAGATAATAGCTATTCCCCTTCCATTTAAAAGTTGTGCTGCATCTTTTGCCTGCTGTCTCCCTTTTTTGGTTAAGGGTTCACTTGTCCAACCTGCGAATCTATCTTCTAGATTTGCCTTAGTTTGCCCATGACGAATGAGATATATCATTTACAACCTAACCACCTCTATAGAATTTAACCTTGCTGCATAAGCTCAGTAGCCTTTTCTACGTCCTTTTTGCTACCAATGAAAAGAGGAACCCGCTGATGAAGAGCCTCTGGTTTTATATCTAATATACGCTGTTTGCCATCTGTGGCTGCACCGCCAGCTTGTTCTACAACCATTGCAAGAGGAGCAGCCTCACAAAGTAGACGTAGTTTCCCATGGGGCTTAGCAGGGTCTCTTTTATCTGCAGGATACATAAATATACCACCATAAAGCAAATTTCTATGAAAATCTGCCACCAAAGAACCAATATATCTAGAACTATAAGGCTTTCCTCTTAAATTCTTATCAGACTTAAAGTAATTAACAGTATTTTTAGTACGCTCATCCCAGTACATTGTGTAAGCTTCATTTACTGAATAGATCTTACCAATTTCAGGAATCTGTATGTTTGGATGAGACAGTAAAAACTCCCCCACAGAAGGATCAAGAGTAAAACCATGAACCCCATTTCCAGTAGTATAAACAAGCATAGTACTGGAACCATAAAGAAAGTATCCTGCTGCTACCTGCTCTGTACCTTTTTGCAAGAAATCTTCAAGGGTTACATAAGCTCTATCACTTGTCTTTTTACGAATAGAAAAAATGGTTCCAATATTTACATTAGCATCAATATTTGATGAGCCATCAAGTGGATCAAAAATCAACAAATAATCCCCTTTAGGAAGATTGTCAGGTATCTCTATAATATCTGCATTCTCCTCTGATGCCATTGCACAAAGGACTCCTGCTCTTTGCATCCTATAGATAAGAATTCTATTTGCATATTCATCTAATTTTCTAACTTGCTCTCCTTGAACATTTATTTCTCCTGTTAGTCCAAGTATATCAACAAGCCCTGCTTTTCTAACTTCTCTAGCAATTATTTTTGCAGAAAATATCAATTCAGTAAGAAGCCTTGTAAACTTACCTGTAGCCATTGGGGCTTCTTTTTGATGTATTAGAAGGTGTTCCATCACAGTAATTCCTACGCCTTCCATTGTCTTTTTACCTCCTTGATCTATTTTATAAGCTGATACAAGCCCTTTTTTAATTTAGTTGGTTTTGTGTATAATATTTTAGTTTTATTTAAGGCTTTTCTATTATACCCTCTAACTTAGATTATATGCAAAAATTTGCTAAAAAACAAAATTGATCTACAAAGAAGAAATCTATTTAAAAATCCATAACTAAAAAGATTGCAAAATTGTAGAATCTTATTAAAGTTGGCACTTGTTGTATTGATAAAAATTACGCTTATGTGTAAGGACTAAAAAATGGCCCTTATAACTACTCAAAACACAAAGATACAAAACAAAATTACAGAGCATACAAAAGGAGTAGAAGAACTAGCTTGTTTATATGAGGTTACAAAATGTTTAGCAAGCGCTCCTAATTTAAAAGAGGCATTAAAACAAGTAGTAGAAAGTTTATCTGAATTTATGGGAATGCATCATGGTACTATTACTATTTTAAACCCTCATTCAGGAGAAATAGAGATTGAAGTTGCTCAAGGGCTTTCTGCTGATGCAAGAAGAAGGGGTAGATATAAACCAGGAGAAGGAATTACCGGACAAGTAGTTGCTTCAGGTGAGGCGGTAGTTGTTCCACGCATAAGTGAAGACTCTCGCTTTTTAAATAGGACTAGAAGTAGAAGTAAAAATAGCCAAAAAGAGATGTCTTTTATCTGTGTTCCTATAAAAAACGGACGTCAAACTATAGGAGCACTAAGCGTAGATAAGCCATTTAAACCAGGAGCAAGCTTTGATGATGATTTAAGACTACTTACAATTATAAGTGGACTTATTGCACAAAGTGTAAGTAGACTTCAAGCAATAAAGGCAGAAAGAGAACTCCTTTTAAAAGAAAATAGAACCCTTAAACGAGCTCTTTCTGAAAAATATTCTATAGAAAACTTAATAGGCAAATCAAGCCGCATGCAAGAAGTCTTTGAGATGGTGTATAGAGTTGCATCTAGCAACGCAACTGTACTTCTAAGAGGAGAAAGTGGCTCAGGGAAAAGTCTAGTAGCAAAAGCTATTCACTATAATAGTAACAGAAAGAACAAACCCTTTGTTGTTGTAAATTGCTCTGCTTTACCTGAAACTCTTATTGAAAGTGAACTTTTTGGACATGAAAGGGGTGCCTTTACTGGTGCATACAATAGAAAAATAGGCCGTTTTGAACAGGCAAAAGATGGAACAATATTTTTAGATGAAATAGGAGAGCTTCCACAGTCTGTTCAAGTAAAGCTTTTAAACGTGATACAAGAAAGGGAATTTCAGCGTCTTGGTGGTACCAAGCCTATAAAGGCAAAATGTAGAATAATTGCTGCTACTAACAAAAATCTTGAAGAGGCAATGCGCCAAGGGCACTTTAGGGAAGATCTTTATTACCGCTTAAATGTCTTTCCGATATATTTACCAGCTTTAAGAGAAAGACGTACTGATATATTGCTTTTGGCAGAACATTTTCTTGAAAGATATTGTAAAGAAAATGACAAAAATATAAAAGGCATTTCCCAGCCTGCAATAGACCTTTTAATGCAATATCATTGGCCAGGCAATGTACGAGAGCTTCAAAACTGTATTGAACGAGCAGTGCTTGTATGTGATGAAGATATTATAAGGGCGCATCATTTACCACCAACCCTTCAGAGCATGACTGAGGGGATAGAAGAACCTCAAAAGAAGGTAAGATGTCTTGCAGATGCAGTAGCAGATTTTGAAAAGGAATTAATTATAGAAGCACTTAGACAGAGTAAAGGGAACCAGACTAAAGCTGCACAGCTTCTTGATACAAGCCTTAGGATAATTAACTATAAAATAAAAAAATACGGGATTGATCCTAAGCTCTTTAAAGTTCCAACAAAATGAACCCGCGAGTGAGACAGACATATCTTTGTAACATATCTCATACAAAAAGGAGAAAAAGGATACAAAAAGAGCCTCAATTAGAGGACTCTACTTTTATACAAGCTCATAGGATAGTGACTCAGCCTTTTCTATTTAAAGATATTACAGAAAAAAAACCGTTAATAATCCCACGTTCTGAACATCCAATAAGTAGAAAAAATATAGATAGAGAGGCACTAAAAGTTTTATATCGTCTTAAAGATCATGGTTATTTAGCCTATCTTGTAGGAGGTAGTGTAAGAGATTTACTTCTTGGCAGAAAACCAAAAGATTTTGATATTGGTACAGATGCTAGACCAGAAGAATTAAGAAAGTTATTCCGCCACAGCAGAATTATAGGTAGAAGATTTCGTCTTGTACATGTGTATTTTAAAGGTGGAAAGATCATAGAGGTTTCTACTTTTCGCCAAACCTCAGGTTGTAATGATGAACTCCACCCTGAAGAATACAATGAAAATATTTATGGTACACCAGAACAAGATGCATTTAGACGAGATCTTACAATAAATGGACTATTTTATAACATAGCGGATTTTAGTATTATAGACTATGTAGGTGGAATGGATGACTTAAAACAGGGTATTATCCGTACAATCGGAGACCCTGAAAGTCGATTTTTAAGAGATCCTGTACGTATGATGCGTGCAGTAAGACACGCGGCTCGTACAGGTTTCTCTATTGAAGAAAACACTTGGCAAGCAATAAAAAAACACGCTAATAAGATCAAATTCTGTTCTATTGTAAGGGTAAGAGATGAATATATAAAAGATTTAAAAAGTGGAGCATCAAAACCCTGGGCAGACCTTCTTATAGACTCAGGACTTCTTGAAAATATATTTCCTTCATATCAAAGAGCCCTTATAAAAGACAAAAAAAAGACCAAAAAATTACTCTTGGGATTATTAGGATTTATTGATCAAAAGATAAGAAGTGGAGAAAAATTAGACGATGCCCTGATATTGTCATTTTTCTTCTTTCCTGCCCTCTATGCAGATGAAAGTTACAGAACACTTTCATCTACTAAAAGACTTAGATGGCCTATATATGAAACCAGACTTTTAATAGAAGATGTCATCTTACCTTATGAATTTAGGAGAGATATACGGGATAAAATGTCAAAGATATTAGCAGGCTATTGGTCTATTGAATTTTGTGCAAACTCAAATACATGGCCTAAAAAAGTTAAAAGACGTCAAAGCTTTTTCGACTCTTTTATGTTATATAATTTAGTCCAGCAGTTAGAAGACAAACCATTTGTGACGATTTCTAAAAATAAAAAGAGAAAAAAGAAAAAAAAGAAAAAGACTTAAGGAGCTCATCATGAAGCTAAAACAAAATGCCCAAGAGATAGTGCTCCTTAGTATTGAAGGTTTAGGGTTAATACTAGGGGAGATAAGATATAATAGACAAACAGAGACAGCTATTTTTGCTCTAGAAAAAGCTGCATTTTTTGATGTATATTTCCCATGCACTGTTATATACGATCAACAAAAAGGCCCCTTAGTACATCCTCATATACTAGCAGCAATGACAACATCATCTATTAGAGTCCAAAGACAAAAAGTGGCTTGCTATATTATTGAAAAAGATTTAAATCCTATGATCGTAAGACAATATCAAGATTTACTTCATGCAGTTTTGGCACCAATGGAGCCTATTCAAGAAGAAACACAACTTCATGAAAAAGAACATCTATCTCCTAAAACAAACAAAAAAGAAGCTAAGAGAATAATAGATCTTACAAAATTACGTGAAAAAATAGACAAATGATTCCTTATCCACATATAAATCCTGTAATTGTAAAAGTTGGCCCTCTTGCCATTAGATGGTATGGAGTAATGTATCTCATTGGCTTTTTATCTACTTATTTTCTTGTAAGAAAACAAATAAAAGAACAAGCTCATGTTTTAGGAAAAACAAAAGAAGAAATAGAACAAGAATTCTATCACCTAGATAATCTCATATTATATGGAGCAATTGGTGTAGTTTTAGGTGGACGTATTGGGTATGTAATTTTTTATAACCTTCCTTATTATATGAAACATCCTATAGAAATCTTTGAAACATGGCATGGTGGTATGTCATTTCACGGAGGATTAGCAGGGGCAGTAGCAGCATGTGCAATATATTGCAAAAGACATAATCTAAACCCATGGCTTTGGGGGGATAGATTTGTTGTAACTGCCCCAATTGGTTTAGGCTGCGGAAGAATAGGAAACTTTATAAATGGTGAGCTATATGGAAGACCAACTAATGTCCCTTGGGCAATGGTATTCCCAGCAGGTGGCCCTATCCCAAGACATCCTTCTCAATTATATGAAGCATTTTTAGAAGGTGTCCTTCTATTTTTAATTCTTTGGCCAATAAGAAATAAAAACTGGGCAACAGGTAGAAAAGTAGCACTTTTTCTTATGCTTTATGGCATTGTAAGGATATTTGCAGAATTCTTTAGAGAACCAGACCCACAGCTTGGTTTTATACTTTGGGGTTGGGTTACAATGGGGCAAATATTATCACTTATTATACTTATCATAGGAATATTTATCTGGATGTATAGAAAAGATGGGGAAAAACTTTTTACTAAATAACTAATTTAAATAAATAATAAATTTTATAATGGTGGAGATGTAAAATCATCGTTTAAAAAGGAAGCTGTAGTCCTTTCTTGATACTTATCATCTTGGTTTTTTAGACTATTTCTCTTTGAATTGTTCTTTGCCTTTCTTCTATCAATTAAGAAGTTGCTGCCAGGAAGCTGCTTTACCTTCTTTTTTACCTGTGCTGCAACAACAGCTACTTCACCGTAGTGCTTAAATCTTTCTTTATCAAGAGGAACAACTGCTATAGAAAGGCTTGTAAGAGGGAATTTTTGTATTCTACCTTTTCTATCCCTGCTTATAAAACAACCTGCTTTAAGGTCTTCCTCATCCAAAAATACAGGCATTAAAGAATCAAAGTGTCTAATAATATTTTCACAAACTGCCTCTACCTTTTTACTTGGAACAATAAATACAAAATCATCACCACCAATATGGCCTACAAAACCTTCATTGCCACAAAACTCCTTAACCACATTTACAAGAACACGCGCAACCATTCTTATTACTTCATCACCTCGTGCAAAACCATAGCGGTCATTATATGGTTTAAAGTTATCAATATCTACATATCCAACAGACTTTGAGGCCTTTGAGTTTATAACCTCTTGAATGTTTTTAAGTATAGAGGAATTCCCAGGAAGTTTTGTAAGCGGGTTATTATCTGCCACTCTATGGGTGCGAGCAAGGGCAAGCTCTATTCTAGTTATAAGCTCCTCTATCTTGGCATTTATCATAATGACATCATCTACAGGATAGGTATCCCAATCTAGCCCACCACTCATTAGGTCTTGTTCAGAAACTACCAAAATTACTGGCATAAGAGCCATTTGAAGATCATTTTTTATGGTCTGGATAACACTTTTTGATAAGCCTTTTGGAATATCCTTTTGAATTATGACAAGTTCAGGTGGATCAGCCAAAAGTTCATCCATTGCTTGAGTGATATTTTTTTTGGATAAAACAGTATGTCCTTTTGCCTCAAGACATAGTTTATCTTCTTGAGTATTAAAACGATCAGGTGTTAGAAGTGCTATCCTTGCCATTTGATAAGCCCTGCATTTCCTCTGCAAATTCTTCTATATCAATAAGTCTATCTTCTATCTCTTTTATGACCTCTTTTATCTCTTTCTTAGTAAACTTTATAAGTTCCCAAGCATCATGATCTAGCTTTGGGACCCAAGGGTCTCCCCCATCTCCTACTCCTAAAGCCCTGATTAGTATATCGGCAAAGTGACAGATTGCTGCAATATTCTTATATTCTTTTGCTTCATGTGGATGATGATGATATTCAACCGGAATCACTAATCTTGCTGGAAGATTCCAATTGCTAATAAGCCAACTAGCTATGGTCTCATGACTTACACCCAATACCTCAAGCTCTGCATCTCTCATAGGTATAGACTTTTCTTTTACAAGATTTAAAATCTTATTGTATTCATCTGGAAGCTCTGCCTTTATTACAATCTTGCCAAGATCATGGATAAGGCCTGCTGTAGAGATCTCTTCAGGATTTGTGATATTTCTTTTTTTAGCTAATATACCAGCAGCAGTAGCACAACCAAGAGAGTGTTCCCAAAGTCCCAGATCTGATGCCTGCATTACCTCAAATATAGAAGATGTAACTATTAAGGTCTTAATGACATTAAAGCCTAAAAGCACTATCGCATTAGAAACAGTGGATATCCTCTTTGGAAAGCCAAAAAAAGATGAATTTACCATCTTTAACAACTTAGATGTTAAAACCTGATCTGTTTCTATAACCTCCCCTAACTGAAAGGCTGTAGTATTTTCATCTTCTACCATCTCATTTAGCTTTGTAACTATAGGAGGAATTGTAGGAAGGGTTTGAACATTTTTTAGCTTTCTTTGTATCTCTTCTGGTTGCAAAGCTTATTACACCTCTAATTATCCTTTTTGAACTTCTATCCAATATTCACCAATAGTGTTCATAAGGGCAACAAGTACTGGATCATCTTTTACTTTTTCAAAACGCATCTTAAGCTGGGCAAGATTTGCCTTTAAGATCTGGGCACTTTGTTTTTTATTTGCCTGTACATAAAGAGAGGTAACCCCTATCTTGCTAAGACGTTCAAGTATCTCTGGAGTCAGTTTAGTAGATTTACCACAAAGTATTCTACCATCAGGGGCCATAACATCTTTGGCAAGTACCATCCCTGGTTCAGCCCTTTTAATAGATATTCGCTGCATTCCTTTACCTAATCTTTAAGTACTTTTGGTATTTTTCGGCCAAGGGCCAAATTTTGTTCAAGCATATAACCAACTTTTAATAGTACGTCTTCTTTAAAATAATCGGACATAAATTGAATACCTATAGGAAGCCCTTTACTAGAAATAGCACATGGCATTGAAAGCCCTGGGATTCCTGCTAGGTTAACAGAGATTGTAAATATATCAGAGAGATACATTTGAAGAGGATCGTCAAGTTTCTCTCCTAACTTAAATGCTGGGGTAGGTGTTACAGGGGTTGCTATTACATCGCATTTATTAAAGGCGTCTTTAAAATCTTTTATAATCAAGGTGCGTACCTGTGATGCCTTTTTATAATATGCATCATAATAGCCTGCGGAAAGGGCGTAAGTTCCTATCATAATACGTCTCTTTACCTCTGGTCCAAAGCCTTGGGCGCGAGTCTTTTTATACATCTCAGAAAGATTTTGATATTCCTTTGCCCTAAAGCCATATTTTACTCCATCGTAGCGTGAAAGGTTAGAACATGCCTCTGCTGGGGCAATAAGATAGTAAGTAGCAATTGCGTATTCGGTATGAGGAAGAGAAATCTCAATGATCTCTGCTCCAAGACTAGAAAGCTTATTTATTGCTGCCTTTACAGACTCTTCTACCTCTTTGTCTAAACCAGAAACAAAATATTCTTTTGGAAGCCCTATTTTTAATCCTTTTATAAAGGTCTCTGCCTCTTTTAGACTCTCAAGATAATCAGGTACAGGGAAATCCACAGAAGTAGAATCTTTAGGATCGTGTCCAGAAATTACATTCATAAGCATTGCACAGTCTTTTATGTCCCTACAAATTGGCCCTACTTGATCTAAAGAAGATGCAAATGCAACAAGTCCAAAACGAGAGACCCTGCCATAGGTTGGCTTCATGCCCACTACTCCACAATGAGAAGCAGGCTGACGTATAGAGCCTCCTGTATCTGAACCAAGAGAGGCAGCGCAAAGCCTTGCAGATACAGCAGCAGCAGATCCTCCACTTGAACCTCCAGGGACCCTATCTAAATCCCAAGGATTGTGTGTTGGGAAAAAGGCAGAGTTCTCTGTAGAAGAGCCCATTGCAAATTCATCCATATTGAGCTTTCCTAAAAATACTGCCCCTTGCTCCTTTAATTTTTCAATAACTGTTGCATCATAAGGAGGAACGAAATTCTCAAGCATCTTTGATGCACAAGTAGTCCTTACTCCTTTTGTGCAAAGAACATCTTTTATCCCTAAAGGGACCCCAGTAAAAGGCTGCCAGTTATTGCTATCTATCTTTTCTTGAGCCTTTTTAGCTTGTTTTATTGCAATATCTTTTGTAACTGTCAGATATGACTTTACTAAAGGATCAATTCTTTCTATCTGCTCTAAATATGCCTTTGTTACATCCTCACAAGAAACCTCTTTTGCCTTTAATTTCTCACTTAATTCATATACCGTAAGCTCTGTTATCTCAGACATGTTACTACCCCTATCTTAATGAAAATTTTTTAATTTATCATCTTATAAAAAGTTAAATAACCCTTGGTACTACAAAAAAGTCTTCTTCTCTCTCTGGAGCATTAGATAAAGACTCTTCTTTACTAATTACCTGATGTACTTCATCAGACTTATAGGGAGTATCAAGCTCTATTGCATGAAATGTTGGCTCAACGCCTGAAGTATCTAGCTCACCTAGTTTATCTACATAGGTAAGGATATCATTTAACTGTTTGGAAAATGATTTAAGCTCTTCTTCAGAAAATGTAAGCCTCGCAAGATCTGCAACGTGTTTAATCTCATCAATTGTTATCTTCACAATAGCCCTCCATATCAAAATCAAACTTTATATTACAATTAAAAGAATTATTAACACATCTTTTTAAGAAACCCAAGAACTTAAAGTTTATTTCTTGCTAGAAAGGTTTTTTAATGCATTTGTAATAAGTTGCTTAATATCTCCATTAGATATCTCATCTAAATCAAGTCCACTTACTGCATCTTTAGCCTCTTTATATGAATAGCCTAGATTTAAAAGGGCTGAGATAACATCATCTATTAACCTATCTTCCAGAGCAGATTTATAAGATAGTGATTTAATTTCTATTCCCTCTTTAATTTTTAAAAATTTTTTTGCCCTTTCTCTTAGATCAACACATAGCCTTGCTGCAGTCTTTTTACCTACACCGTGTATTGACTGAAGTCTTCTTACATCCTCATTTGCAAGGACATTTAAAAGCTCTATACCAGATAGTTTTGAAAGAAGACTTAAAGCAAGCTTAGGACCAACCCCAGAAACCTCAAGAAGAAGTCTAAATATATCTCTGTCAAAACGATCTAAGAAACCAAATAAAGATACGTTGTCTTCTTTAAAAACAAGATGGGTGTAAAGGGTTATTTCTTTTTTATCTAAAATAATTTTAGAAAGACTAGAATCTGGCATATATACTTCATAACCAACCCCATTTACATCTAAAACAACTCCTTGATCCCATCTATGTATTACATAACCCTTTAATTGACCTATCATAATCAAATAATCTTTTGACTAGCTTTAAAGCGTCGCATCTGAATATGGCAAAGTCCTATAGCAAGAGCATCTGCAGCATCTTTAGGAGGTAACTTATTAAGTCCTAAGATAGTCTTTACCATGTATTGTACTTGATCTTTACTAGCTCTACCATAACCAACTACAGCCTGCTTTACCTGACTTGGGCTATACTCCTCTACCTTAACACCAGCATGAATTAATGATAAGGCTATCACTCCTCTTACCTCTCCAAGAACAATAGCAGTTTTTGAGTTTAGAGAATGAAAGGCCTGCTCAATTGCACCTTCCTCTACTTGATATCTTTTAACAGCATCTAAGATACCATCGTATATAATAGCTAAGCGTTCAAAAAGACTAAGGCCCGTTTTGGGCCTTATTACACCAAAATCTATACACTGAAGCTGAGATCCTTTTTGGCAAACTATCCCGTAGCCTGTGGCATTTGAACCAGGATCAACCCCAATTATATTAACCACCTGCTACCTTCTCCAATATTGCATCTGGTATATCAAAATTGGCATAAACATGTTGGACATCATCATGGTCTTCAAGTGCTTCCATAAGCTTTAGAACCTGACTTGCCTGTTTCTCATCTTCTATTTTTACAGTGGTCTTTGGAACCATTGTGATCTGAGCAGAGACAAATGGAATAGAATTTTTTTCTAACTCAGCCTTTACCTTTTCAAAATCTTCAGGACTTGTATGTATCTCCCATTCTTTTTCTTGCTCTTGAAGATCATCTGCACCTGCCTCAAGGGCAATTGTCATTAAGGTGTCTTCATCTACCTTG
>JAMONC010000123.1 GCA_027066725.1 Desulfobacterales bacterium | reverse complement strand
CAGGAGCAAAGGAGTTAGAAGTAGAGATAAAAGATAAAAAGAAAATAAAGGCTATTTGCGATCTCTCAGAAAGAGACCGTAAGTTAATATGTGCTGGCGGACTTTTAAACTGGGCCAAACAAAAACTTAGTAGTTAGTTATAAAATAAAAAGCTTAACTATTTTCTGGTGGTTCAAGTACATCAAAGCCAATTTCTGAAAGTAGTTTTCTTACCTTTTTTATATTAAAAGTTTGGACTCGGATATAAACTATCCGGGTCTTTTCTTTTTGAGGAATTTCATTTTCAACCATACATATTCTTGTAACAGGTACTTCATGTTCTTCTAGAGCGCGGATGATATTGCCCATAATCTTTGGTTCTTCTCCTACAGATATACCTACAAGCGCACTTCCCTTTTCACCAATTCCAAATATCTTCCTATAAGCACGAATTAAATCTCTAATAGAGAACATGCCCCTTACTCTACCTTTTTTATCTACTACAGGAAGGGCTCCAACATTTAGTTTATCTAGTAGTAAAAGCCCATCATCTATTGTGTCATAAGGAGAAAGAGTTTGAATACCTGTGCTCATAATTTCGGAGACAGGGGTTTTTTCTAGTTTTTCCATTGCTAAACGTCTTTCTTCTTCAGGAAGAACTAAGGATGGATATGCAGATCTTAAGTCTCTATCAGTTACAATTCCTACAAGACAACTGTTTTCATCAGTGATTGGTAGGTGACGAAAGTTGTTGGACTTTAAAATATTTCTTGCCTTTGGAATTGTAATATCAGGAGAAACTGTTATTACAGGTGTGCTCATATAGGTTTTTATATACATTTATTTTAAGCCCCCTTTTTTTAAGTTTTTATGGATAATCCTGCAAGATATGCTTCACAACTTGCAGCAAGAGCATCTAGATGATATCCTCCCTCTAGAATAGATATTATTCTGCCAGAGCAGAAACGTCTTGCAAAATCATCCATTTTAATGCCTAGTTGTCCATATAGTTTTGTTGAATAAGAAAGTCCTGACATATCATCCATTATATGCCCATCAAAACCTGCGGCAATAATTAATGCATCAGGTTCAAATGATTTAAGTGCTGGCTCAACTTTTTCCTCTATGGCGTCAAGTACTTCTTTATCTTTTGCCCCTGGAGAAAGGGGAATATTTAAAGTGTATCCAACTCCTGGGCCAAGTCCTTTTTCTGCACTATAGCCTGTTCCTGGGAAACTAAAAGTAGGATGTTCATGAATACTTATATAAAAAACATTTGGATCTTCTTCAAAGGCAGATTGAATGCCATTTCCGTGGTGAGCATCCCAATCAATTATAGCAATCTTTTTACGATTGAATTTTTCTTGCCAATACCTAGCTGCTATAGCAGCATTATTGAAAAAACAAAAGCCAAGAGCAAGGGCTGCCTCTGCGTGGTGTCCAGGCGGTCTTATAAGACAAAATATTACTTTATTATTATTGCTTTCAATTTCATCTATACCTGTAATACCTGCACCTGCTGCAAGGATTGCTATATCAAAACTTTCATAACAGATACGGTTGTCAGGATGTCCTAATGTAAGATTACCTGCAAGGCAAGCTTCTTCAAAACGCATAAGATATGCATCTTTATGTATTTTTAGAATTTGTTCTCTGGTAGCTGGTTGAGGTGGAACAATATTTATATATTCCCTAAGGGGTCCATTTTCTAATTGTTTTTTTATGACACGTAATCTTTGTGGAATTTCTGGATGTTCTCCACCTTCTGTATCATGTTCTAGAAATTTAGGGTCATAAATAAGGCATATTTCTTTAAAATTTGGCATAGATTAAATACCTCATTTGAGATTGTTACTTGATAGACTTTGGTATACTATAACTTTTAATCTTATCATACAATGTATTTGCTTTTTGAAATTTAAACTCTTTAACAATTTACATCAATTTTTTATTAATTGCTAGAATAATTTATAGACGAGGTAAAAATATGAATATGTATCCAAATGCTACTACAGATATATATGGTATAGTAGGGCATCCTGTAGGTCATAGTTTAAGTCCAGTAATGCATAATAGCGCTTTTAGGATATTAAAGATAAATGCTGTTTATTTGGCATTTGATGTTACAAATTTAGAAGCTGCAATTAATGGAATTAAGGCATTAGGTATAAAAGGAGTTTCTGTTACAATTCCTCATAAACAGGCAGTGATAGAGTTCCTTGATGAAATTGATGATATGGCTAAAAGGATAGGCGCTGTTAATACGATTATAAATAGAGATGGTATACTATTTGGTACTAATACTGATTGGCTTGGTGGAGTAAGAGCACTTGAGGAGGTTATAGAACTTAAAGATAAAAAGATAGTTATTATTGGTGCAGGAGGTTCTGCCAGAGCAATTTGTATAGGTCTAAAAGATCGAGGAGCTATTATTCATATTGCAAATAGAACAGTATCAAAAGCCAAAGAACTTGCATTACTTTGCGGTGGTAGTTTCTCTGGACTCAAGGAGCTAGATGAAATTAGTTCGGAATTTGATATACTTATAAATACCACGCCTGTTGGAATGTATCCTAAACATAATGAGATAGTGATAGATCCAAAGCTATTGTCTAATTTTAATGTGGTAATGGATATTGTATATTCACCTGTTGAAACCCTTCTTTTAAAAGAGGCTAGAAAAAGAGGTTGTAAAACCATTACTGGATTAAAGATGTTACTATATCAAGCAATTGCTCAATTTGAATTATGGATAAATCAACTTGCTCCAATAAAAGAGATGGAAAAGGCTCTTTTAAAAGCTATTGGTTAAATCAATCTTTCTGTTTTTTAGCCATTTTAAGCCCACCTAAACTTTAGACGATAAAATTATACAGGATTTAAGAATTATTTAAACCTACAGGGGTGAAGTCCTGTGATTTCAAATTTTAATTCTTCAAGTGAAGCAGTAATTATCTTTCAAATAGCAGGTAAAAGATGTGCTTGTTCTGTGGATTTTATTAGAGAAGTAGCAAAGGCATCATCTATATATAAGATCCCTAGCAATCATCCATTAGTAGAAGGCATATTAAATCTTAGAGGCATGATAATACCAGTTATAAGATTTTCTTCTTTGCTTAATCAAAATATTAATGAACAAGGTTCCAATTTAGTACTGGTAGCACATGTTAGTAGTTTTTATGTAGGACTATTAGTAGATCATGTTTTTAAAGTTGAAAAGCTTGCTGTTAATAAGGACGTAACAGAAGAGTCTCATAATGAAGAACATACTAAGGAAGATAAAGATGAGTCTAAACAAGAAGAAGTTGATGTATCGTGGATTCCACGTAGATTTTTAAAAGAGATAGTAAAACTTGAATCAGGTCTTAAATGTCCCCTTTTAGATTCAAAGAGCTTATCTCAAGCCCTTTGGGCATATGTACCAGATAAAGAAAGAGGAGAATAATTTTAGAATTTGATTTTTGGAGGTAATATGAGAGACTGGAGTCTTAGGACAAAAGGTTTTGTAATGATTTTAGCAGTTGTGGCGATTCAACTTGCTGCTTTTGCATATCAGTATTTGACTTCTCAACAATTACTTAGGATGGAAGGGGAAAGAACTCTTCATACTGAAGCAGTTTCTCTTGCGAATAGAATGCAGCAATTTATGGAAGATAGAGTAAATGATATGCTTACTTTAAGCCATATGGAGATCGTTAAAGATGTTGTAAATGGAAATCCTCAAGCAGAAGGTAGTAAGTTTTTAAAAGGTATGGTTTCTCAATATGGATATTATAGGTGGATGGCTATTACTGATAGTAATGGTAATATCCTTGCCTCTTCTGGCTTGGGATTGAATAAAATCTCTCTTAAAAATACTAAATGGTTTAGATTGTCTTCCCATGAGGTATTAATTAGAGGGCCGTTTAGGATTAAAGAGTCTTTAGGTAAAAATAAGTCTAGGATAGGCCCTTGGACTGTTGCCTTAATAGTTCCAGTTAATGCCCAGAAGCAAGGTACATTAGTTGGATTTTTAAAGTGGTCTGCTTTTTATAGGCTTGTAAGTAGTGCCACAACTTCTTTAGAAAGTAAAAAAGGTACTCTTTATGTGATCGATAAAAACGGAAAGATCATTTTCCATCCTAATCTTGATCTGGTTGGGAAATTTGTTAGTGATGTTGGAAGAGACGATTTATTTAAAGCACAAAATAGTCTTTTAGGTACTGTACCTATAAAAGTTGAAACTAAAAATGGTGAAGAAGAAACCCTTCTTGCTTCAGTTGCTACTATAAATTCTCCAAAGTTATTAAAGGGATTAAACTGGACTGCTGTTGTAGAAATGCCTGAATCTGCTCTTTTTGGGGTGTTACATCAGGTATTAAAAACAGAGGCTATTTCTTGTGGAGCAGTATTTTTATTTTTACTCCTTATAGGGCTTTATCTTGATAGTGCAGTTATAAAACCAGTTACTAGAGCAGCTAATCTTTTAAGAAAAACGGCTCAGAACCTAGATCTGACAGGAAGGCTTAAGGTAGAAAGTAATGATGAGATTGGCCGCATGTCTGCTGCTGTTAATCAGTTTATGGAGGTATTACAAACTACTTTTAAAGGAGTGATGGATACTGCTGCTAGGTTTACAAAATCTAGTAAACAGATTCATAGGGTAGCTCGAAGTATTGCAGAAGATGCTATTACTCAGGCTAATAGAGCCAAAAAGATGATGGAAGCTGTAAATATTATGAGTAAAAATGCTTTGGAAGTAGCATCACATGCGGAAAACTCTGCAAAACTTGCTCGTGATGCTGCAAGAATTATAGATGAAATGGCAAAGACAAGTCTTAAGATAGTTGAAACATCAAATGAGAATAAAGCAGATGCAGAAGATACAGCAAAAGTAATTCGTGCAATGGGAGAAAGTGCTAAAAAAGTACAATCTAGAGCTATCGCTCAGTCTGAGGCTTCTGCTAAGACAGCTAAAGGACTTAAAGAAATGGCAGAACAGCTTTCATATATGGCAAAAGAGGCACAAGAAGCAGCAGAACAAGCAAGACAGGCAATGGAAAGCGCAGAAGATGGTGGGAAAGCAATGGAGCAAACTGTTAGAGGAATGGAGGCTATCGCAGAGAGTTCCAAACAGGTCTCAGAAATCGTTGATCTTATTTCAGATATTGCAGAGCAGACGAACCTTTTGGCTTTAAATGCAGCTATTGAGGCAGCAAGAGCAGGGGAACATGGTAGAGGTTTTGCTGTAGTTGCAGAAGAAATCAGAAAGCTTGCAGAAAGGACAAGTGAGTCTACAAAAGAAATAGCAGCACTTATTAATGAATCTACTAAAAAAGTTGAAGAAGGGATGAATCTCACTAAAAACAGTGCAAGAGCTCTTGAACGTATAGTAAATAATGTACAAAGATCAAGTAAGGTTACAGGACATATATCTGAAGTATCTACTATTCAGGCAAAAGGTACTACAGAGCTTGTTAAAGCAATGGATGAACTAAACGATTTGGCAGGTAATATTGTTGAGATGACTAATATTCAAGCCAAAAGTAGACAAGAGGCTGAAAGCGCAATGGAAAGATTACGTACCTTAAGTGAAGAAATAGCTGCTATTGCCAACTCTTCAACCATTACTATTAAAGCAGCAGTAGAAACTATAGATAAAGTCACAAGTAATTCTTCTCAAATAACAGTTAAGACAGAAAGTCAAAGGGAAAGAGGTAATGTGCTCCAAAAAATGATGTCTGAAATGGCAGAAGTGGCATCACGTACGGCTTCAGGTGCAAAGAGTGCTTTACATGCTGTTGAGGAACTTTTAGCTCAGGCACAAGCTGTTGAGCGAGAAGTTAAAAAATTTAAAGTCTCAGAATTAATTACTCCTTTAAAAGAGGAAAAAGAAAAGAGCAATCCCTCCTCTTCTTTAGGTAAATAGTATCTAAGCATTTTTTAGTACTTATTTGCTTGACATATTTTATCTTTTCATCCTATCCTTAAAAAAAGAGGGGAGCCTGTAAGGAGGAGGGATGTTGGATTCTATTAAAAAACTTATCATTAGTATCATAATAGCGTTTTTTTTAGGAGGTTGTGCAGTAGTTAGTTCTCCTGTAGGAGACGGGGCTATTATAACAAATGTTAAGGGGCCTATTGCAGTTACTTCTGCAACAGGTACGGATAAAGTAGGAAATGCTACGTGCATAAATGTATTAGGTATAGTTGCAGCGGGTGACTGTAGTATTGAAGCTGCTATGAAAAAGGGTGGTATTACTAAAGTTCAACATGTTGATCACAAAAGCAATAGTATATTAGGTGTAGTATCTTGGTTTACAACTATAGTTTATGGACAGTAAGTTAACAGTTAAAATTTGAGACAATTCTTTAGGTTCCCCTCTTTAAGTGAAAAATTTTTCAAATCATGGCCAGTGGGCCTTTGAAATACTCGTAGATTAAAATGTGGTATGGCTGCAAGCAGATGATCAAATATATCAGCTTGAATAGCTTCATAGTTGGCCCAACGTATATCATTTGTAAAAACATAGATTTCAAGGGGGAGTCCTTCTGGGGTAGGAGCAAGATGGCGTACTAGAAAAGTCATATCTTGTCTTATCTTAGGATGTGCCCTTAAATATGCTTCTACATATGCTCTAAATGTACCAAGGTTTGTCATACGCCTTCCATTTACAGGTTCGCTGTCATCTATACCAAGTTTTTTGTTATATTCATCAATTTCTTTCTTTTTGTTTTGTATATAGTTTTTTAAGAGTTTTATATTTTCTAATCTTTTTATATCATTATCTTCTAAAAACTTAACACTTGTTTGATCAATTAATATAGCCCTTTTAATGCGTCTCCCACCAGCTTCTTGCATCCCCCGCCAGTTTTTAAATGATTCTTCAATAAGTTTGTATGTTGGTATGTTTATTACTGTTTTATCCCAGTTTTGGACTTTTACAGTATGAAGTGCCATATCTATAACTACACCATCAGCTCCATACTTGGGCATTTCTATCCAATCACCTAACCTGACTAGATCATTGGTAATGATTTGTATGCTAGCAACAAGAGACAGGAGCGTATCTCTAAATATAAACAAAATAACTGCTGTTAGTGCACCAATACCGCTTAAAAATATCCAAGGAGATTTACCTATTAAGATGGATATAGCTAAAACTAGTCCTAATAAATAGAGGCTTAACTTGGCTATTTGTATGTAACCTTTTATAGGCCTTTTTTTAGAGATAGGATATGTTTCATAAATAGCTAGTACAGCAGATAAAAGTCGATCTAGCATCAATATAATCAAAATAAATATAAATGTAGTTATAATTCTATGGACTATCGGAGATATTTTGGGGAATATACCTATGCCAAAGTAGATAATAAGTGCAGGTATAATATAGGAAAGGGGTGTAAATACCCTTTTTTCAATTAATACATCATCCCATTTTGTTTTAGAATGTTTAATCCAAAAGTGGATAATTTTTATAACATAAAGTCTTACGATAATATAAGAAATTAAAGCAAAAAGAAATATTATACCTATAATAATAACATCTTCAACTGTTGAACCTGTGGCAATAAAATTATAGATCTTTGAAAAAGTATTACTTATTACCTGCATATTTCAAAATTATTTATCATTTCTCTTGTCAAATAGGCGTTTTGATTTTTTCTGTGATCTCGGAAGGGTCCCATGGTCGACTATTCTTACCTCTGCAGAAACCATGATTTCCTTTTTTATCATAAGGCTTATCTTATCTTCTATCTCATCATCCCATACAGGATCTCCCATTGGATCTCGCTCAATATTTATTGTCATATAATCTTTACCAGCTTGTCTTTCTAAAATGATGTTATATTCACTAGATACACCTTCAACCATTGATAGAATTTCATCTATTTGTCCTGGATAAATATTTACTCCTCTAAATATAAACATATCATCGCTTCTTCCTAAGATTCTGTCATGTCTAGGGAAGATAAGTCCACATTTACACCTACCAGATATAGCACGGGTTAGATCCCTAGTTCTATATCGGATTAAAGGAGCAGCTTCTTTTTTAAGAGTTGTTACTACCATTTCACCAATTTCACCTTCTCCTACAGGTTCAAGGGTTTCAGGATTTAATATCTCAAGTATGTAATAGTCTGCCCAATAATGAATTCCTTCATGATAAGGGCAATCTATACCAGCGCCTGGTCCATAGAGTTCTGTAAGTCCTGTTATGTCAAAAAGTTCCTCTGCATTAAAGTTTTCTAATATTGCACGCCTCATTGCATCGCTACAGCGTTCAGAGCCTTGAATAATCTTTTTTACATTTATCTTATCTTGAATCCCTCTTCTGTGTACCTCTTCTGAAAGAAGAAGTGCCATTGATGCTGTACAACAAATAACATTTGGTTTTAGATCAACTAAAAATTGACATTGCATATCTAAATTGCCAGGACCTATAGGAATTGCCATAGCACCTACTGCTTCGCATGCAGTTTGAAAGCTTATTCCAGCAGTCCAAAGTCCATATCCTACAGCTATTTGTACTTTATCTCCCGGACCAACTCCTGCTAAATCATAACATCTTGCAAAAAATGTAATCCAATCTTTTATATCATTTTGGGTGTAACAAAGGATTTTTCTCTTTCCTGTTGTACCTGAAGAAGAGTGTATTCTAACGACTTTATTTTCAGGGACAGATAAAAGAGGCATTGGATAGCCATCTCTAAGATCATCTGCAGTTGTAAAAGGAAGATATTTTAAATCATCAAGACTTTTTATGTCTTCTGGTTTTATACTAGCATCTTCAAATCTTTTTTTATAAAATGGACTATTATTATATGCATGGGAGACAGTCCATTTAAGCCCTTGTAATTGTATTTCTTTAAGTTGTTCCTCATCTTCTATGTTGGGCCAAAACCATTTTTGTGAATCTCTTTGCTTCATCTCCTTTTTTTTACTCCTTTAATAACTTATGTAAACTTTTTTAATCCTTTTTGTTCTAGTTCTTCAACTAGATATCTTACTTCTTGTAGTCTATCTCTAGGACATACTAATATACAATCATCTTCCACTATAACAGCCATATTTTTTAAGCCAAGTACTGCAACAACTTTATCTTTACTACAACTTAAAAGACAACCTTTACTATGTCTTGCAACAACATTACCTGTGATACTATTTTTATTTTGATCTTTTGGAGAAAGTTCATAAAAGGTCTCCCAAATACCAAGATCATGCCAACCAAAGTCTGCAGGAAACACAACTAGATTCTTTGCCTGCTCTAATACCTCATAATCAATAGAATCGTTAGGAAGTTTATAATAATACTGACTTATAGTTTGGGCTGCCTCTTTAATATTTGCATTAAAGCCTAATTTTTTCAGTATCTTACATGTTGAGATAAGGCTCTTACATGCCCAAGCGAAAATGCCACTATTCCAAAGGGTGTTACCTTTTTCTAAGTAACCTTGTGCTACTTTTTTACAAGGTTTTTCGTGGAAGGATAATACCTTATAACATGGGAAATCATCTACCTTCCCCTGCAATTTGCCTACCATTATGTATCCATAGGCAGTTTCTGCTCTAGTTGGCTTTATACCAATTGTTACAAGGTCTGGATGCGAAGCTGCCCATGTCATAGTAGCAGATAAGGTACGACGAAATAGGGATTCGTTTTTTATCATATGGTCTGTTGGAAGTACTGTCATTATAGAATCAGGAAACCTCGATTCTATAACTATAGCACTCATAATAACTGCAGCAGCAGTACCTTTTGGAATAGGTTCGATAAGTAGGTTTTCTTCTGGTAGCTCTGGAAGTTGTTCTTTTACTAGATGTTTATGTTCTGGTTTAGCTACAACCCATATCCTACTCCAAGGAAAGATCGGATGAATCCTTTGAGCAGTACGTTGTAAGAGGCTTTTTTCTTCACCAAATGCCAAAAATTGTTTTGGTTTTTTTCTCCTTGCTCTGGGCCAAAGCCTTTGTCCTAATCCACCTGCAAGTAAGACTGCATGGGTATTATCCATACTTAGCTCCCAACAAGCACTATTAAGTGCTTAATATAAAGGAGCAAATAGCTGCCGCAGATATAGCAGCAGTTTCTGCTCTTAAGATTTGAGGTCCAAGGCTTACACTTAAAAAATCATTTTCTTTTAAGATAGCCAGTTCATCTTTACTAATTCCACCTTCTGGACCAATTACTATTATAATTTCCTTATCTGCTAGTTGGTTTTTTTTATCAATTAATAATTTGGCAAGCTTTAGATTATCCTCATCTTCCCAGAGTAAAAGTTTAGCACAGTTTTTTCTTGTTGAGAGTTGTCCTAAAAAGTCTTTTAAATCAATAGGTGGTTCTATATACATTTCAAAGGACAATTTACATTGTTTAAGACTCTGTCTGGATATAGTCTTCCAACGTCTTAAATGCCTTGATAATTTTTCTTCACTTAATTTTACTACAGTCCTTTCCATTATAAGAGGGGTTAGTTTCTTTACACCAAGCTCTGTTAGTTTTTCTACCATCCAATCCATAGGGGATTTTTTTAATATAGATACACCAACATGTAGATTGGTTGGTAATACTAATGGTGGGAGTTCTTTTTCAAAATTCAATGTAACCTCTTTTTTCTTTATCTCTGTTATCTTAAATAGTGCTTCCCAGCCCTTCCCATCTATAAGTACAACTCTATCATTAACCTTTAGTCTTAATACATTTATCATGTGATGGGCTTCTTTTCCAGTAATATATAGCCTTTTAAGCTCATGATGATTTATAGCTTTTTCTAAAAGAAAACGTCTCAGTTTTTTCATTTCTTACTTTTTACTTGTAATTTTATTAAATTAATAATAATTTTAAATAATAAACTGTTAATTTTTTTATCAAATTCCTCGAAAAAGTAAATAAAAACTAAACCTCTTGGAGTAAAAACTTACCATGAAATATACAAAAATTTTGACTAGTTTTACTATGCTTTTACTTTTTTTAGGGCTTTGTTCCTGTAAAAATGCTCCTGAAGAAACCCTACCATCTCATAAAAAAATATCCATAAAGACTTTTAAGGTAAAATATGTTCAAGTGCCCATATTAAAAAGTTTTCCTGCCCTTACTAAGCCCAAAGAAGAAGTTAAACTTTCTGCAAAAATTTCTGGTTACATAAAAGGGATATTTGTTAATGAAGGTCAGCAGGTTAAAAGGGGAGATTTACTTTTAGTTGTAGATGAAAAAGGGATAGAATCCCAAATAAACGCCCTTAAGGCCTCTATAAATGCGGTAAAAGAACAAAGAGATGCTTTAATGGCTAGATATGCATACGTTAAGGCAAATTTTTTACGTTATAAATCTTTATTGGCAAAAAGGGCTATTAGTAAGGAAAAATTTGATAAGATAAAATCTGAATATTTATCTTTAAAAGGACAAATAGATGCGCTTTCTGCAAGGATAAAGCAGATTAAGGCACAACTTTCTGAAACAGAAAATGAGCTTAAATATGTAAAAATCACTTCTCCTATAAATGGTTGGGTTATAAAAAGATACGTTGATAAAGGAAGTTATGTAAATTCAGGTGATCCTCTTATAACTTTATACAGTTATGAAGAAGGATTGTGGCTTGTAGCAGGAATTGATGAGTCTTTAATAAATAAAGTTAAGATAGGGGAGAAAGTAAGGATTTCTATCCCTGCATTTAAAATTAACGAAAATAAGACTATATCACAAATAATCCCAGACATAGATCCTTTATCTCATACCTTTACTGTCAAGGTTTCTCTCTTAAATCATGACATTAAGGCAGGGGCATTTGGGAGAATATACATAACAGTTTCTCATAAAAAGGCTCTTTTAATACCTAAAGATACAGTCATAAAAAGAGGAGGAATAGATGGTGTTTATGCCCTAGATAAAAACCGTATACTCCATTGGAGAATAGTCAGAATTTGTGATTGTCCAATAAGAGGCTTTTGTGAAGTTCTTAGTGGACTTGAACCTGGAGATGTAATAGCTGCTTCTGATCTGTTTAAGGTAAAGGAGGGTATGCGGGTTGACTAAACAGTGTGCCACTTATCATAAGGCTGGCTTTCTTTCCTGGATTGTTAGAACGTTTGTAGATAGTAAACTTACGCCTATAATTATTATTGCTAGCCTCCTCCTTGGCCTTTTTGCAATCCTTTTTACTCCTAGTGAAGAAGAGCCCCAGATAATCGTTCCAATGGTGGATGTAATGGTTAAGATGCCAGGGGCATCTCCTAAAGAGATAGAGACAAGGGTTATAGGTCCTATGGAAAAACTTCTTTGGGAGATCCCTGGAGTTGAGTATATTTATTCAACTGCAATGCCAGGTAAAGCCCTTACTGTAGTTAGGTTTTATGTGGGGCAAGATACGGAAAAGAGTATAGTAAAGGTATATGATAAGCTTTATTCCCACCTTGATTGGATACCTCCAGGATGCAGTAAACCTATCTTAAAGGCTCATTCTATAAATGATGTGCCTATTGTGGTTTTAACCTTATGGGGCAAAGGCTATAGTGCACTTTCTTTAAGAAAGATAGCAGATGAATTAAAAGATAAAATAAGCTCTATAGATGGCATAGGCCATATATTTATAAAAGGTGGGCTTAGAAGAGAGCTAAGGGTTAAGCTTCTTCCTAAAAAACTTTCATCTCTTGGACTTGATCCTGTAGATATTATAAATGCACTTTATTCTCAAAACCAGGCATCTTGGATTTCTAATATTACCTCAGATAACAAGGCATTTTCTATCCGTTTAAATAACTTTTTTTCAAACAAAAAGGATGTAGAAAAAACTATTATAAAGGTTGTCAACAACAAACCTGTATATCTTGGAGAGGTCGCTAAAATTATAGATGGACCTAAAGAGCCTTCTTCTTATGTATTTATAGGAGCAGGTCCTAGTGAAAAGGTGCGTAATGTTGGACTACTTCCTGGTCAGATTGAACCAGCAGTATCCATTGCAATTGCTAAAAGAAAAGGAAGAAATGCAACAGAGCTTGCAAATAAAATCTTAAAGAAAGTAAAAGAATTACGAGGTGTTATTATCCCTGATAATGTCCATGT
>JAMONC010000122.1 GCA_027066725.1 Desulfobacterales bacterium | reverse complement strand
ATAGTTTCTGCAATTCTTAAGGCAGTATCTAGATCTTCGAGTACACATGGACCTGCAATTAAAAGTGGGGGACCATCTCTGTAGATTTTTTGTCCTTTAATAATAATACAAGGACTTTTTTTTAATTCAGTTTCATTTTCATTATTATTCATAGCTTGTCCCCTTTTTAGTTACTAGATTTTTTGGTTCTATAAGATAGCGCCGCATGAATAAAAGATACAAAAAGTGGATGAGGATTTAGGGGTCGCGATTTAAACTCTGGATGGAACTGGCAGCCTAAAAACCAAGGATGTTTTGGAAGCTCTATTATCTCAACTAACTCACCATTTGGACTAAGACCAGAAAAACACATACCTTTTTCTTCAAATAATTCCTTATAATCATTATTAAATTCATAACGATGTCTATGTCTTTCATATATTTCTTCACAACCATAGGCTTCATAAGCCTTTGTTCCTTTTTTAATCTTACAAGGATATGCACCAAGGCGCATAGTACCACCTTTGGCAGTAGTTTCATCCCTTATTTGTTTTTTACCTGTTCTATAATCATACCATTCTTTCATAAGATATATTACAGGATCTTTAGTAGTAGAGGAAAATTCTGTGCTATCTGCTAGTTTTAATCCCGCTACATTTCTAGCAAATTCTATAACAGCAAGTTGCATTCCAAGACATATTCCGAAAAACGGGATATTATTTTCTCTAGCAAATTGTATAGCTTCTATTTTACCTGGTATACCTCTTGAACCAAATCCTCCAGGTACTAATATACCATCTGCTTTGCTTAAGCGTTCTTTTAGTTTTTCTCCTCTCACTTCTTCTGAATTTACAAAATCAATGATTACTTTTGCACTATTTGCAACTCCACCATGGAAAAGGGCTTCATTTAAACTTTTATACGATTCTTTTAAATTTACATACTTACCTACCATAGCAATATGTACTTCGTATTGAGGCTGTCGGATTTTATCCATTAACTCTTCCCAGTCACGCAATACTGGAGAGCGTGTCCATATATTCAGGCACTCTACAATCTGTTCATCCAATCCTTCTTTATTGAATAAAAGAGGCACTTCATATATACAGCTTACATCCTTGGCGGTTATAACTCTGTCTTCATCTACATCACAAAACAAAGCAATCTTTGCTTTTATATCTTTTGAAAGAGGTTTTTCTGTTCTGCAAAGAAGGATGTCTGGCTGGATTCCTATAGAACGAAGCTCTTTAACACTATGTTGAGTTGGCTTAGTCTTTACTTCTCCTGCTACTTTTATGTATGGTACATAGGTAACGTGAATAAATAGGGTATTTTCTCTTCCAAGATCTCCTCTTAGTTGACGAATAGCCTCTAAAAAGGGAAGTCCTTCAATATCACCTACAGTTCCTCCAATTTCTATAATTGCTATATCTGCTTCACCTTCTAATTGTAGTATGGCTTGTTTTATTTCATCTGTAACATGGGGTATAACCTGTACAGTGCCTCCTAAGTAGTCTCCTTTTCGTTCTTTTTCTATAACACTATGATATATTCTTCCTGATGTATAATTATGTCGCTGCCCCATTTTGACTTTAGTGTAACGTTCATAATGTCCAAGATCTAAATCTGTTTCAGCCCCATCGTCTGTTACATATACCTCTCCATGTTGAAATGGATTCATAGTGCCAGGATCGACATTTATGTAAGGATCTAATTTTTGAAACGTTACTTTAAGACCTCTACTTTCAAGAAGTGCTCCAATGGAGGCAGCAGCAAGACCTTTACCTAAAGAAGATAAAACACCACCTGTAATAAAGATATATTTTGTCTTCATTGGTTAACCTTCTTATAAAATTTTTTTATATTTATTACTAACCTTAAGTAACAATATAACCTATCACTTATAGAAAAATAGCGGCTCAACTAACTCTATGCCACCTTCTAGTAGACTCTTTATTGCTTCTTCAAACAACTCATCTGGCACTCTAAATAAAAGAACAGCCATCGAGGAGGTTCCTACAAATGCATAAGTGTATTCTACGTTTATATCTTTTTGTGCAAGAATATGTACTACTTTATAGAAACTTCCTGGCTTATCAGGTACCTTAACTGCAAAAACATCTCTTTCTTTGACAGTAAACCCTCCTGTACTAAGAGCACTTTTTGCCTTTTCAGGATTATCTACTACTAGACGTAGTATCCCAAATTCAGCAGATTCTGCTAAACAAAGAGCTCTTATATTTATATTGGAATCAGAAAGGGTTTTAGTTACTTCCTCAAGGCGGCCTTTTCTATTTTCAAGAAATATAGAAAGTTGTTTTACAGCATATTTGCTCATGATACCCCCTTTATATCTTCGCGTTTATCAACAATCCTCTTTGCTTTACCCATAGAACGTTCCAGAGTCTTAGGTTCAACAAGTTTTACCTTTGCATTGATGTATAGTTCATTTAACATTTCTGCTTCAAGACGTCTCTTTAGATTTTCAAGTGCTCCAATACCATCAGCAAAGGTTTTTTCATCTACTTCTATCCATACTTCCAATTTATCTAATACACCCTTCTTATCTACTACAATTACATAATTAGGAGTAGTACCTTCAACTTTAGTAAGTACATGTTCAACCTGAGAGGGGAACACATTGACCCCATTTACAATTAACATGTCATCTGTACGTCCTTTTATTTGTCCCATACTGATGATAGTACGTCCGCATTTACAAGGTACGCGCGTTAAACTTGTTATATCTTTAGTACGATATCTAATAAGTGCTAAAGCCTGCTTAGTTATAGGAGTTATGACTAATTCCCCCTCTTCTCCTTCGGGTAACACTTCTCCTGT
>JAMONC010000121.1 GCA_027066725.1 Desulfobacterales bacterium | reverse complement strand
GTCCATATAAGGCTGCTATATTCCTTTTAGCAATGGGCGAAGCCTTTACAGCAGAGGTATTTAAATATCTAAAGGAAGATGAGGTAAGACAGGTATCTGCATTAATGGCTCAGATTCAAAATATTCCTGGTGAAGCAGTAGAAAAGGTTCTTAAGGAAGTTAGAGAAAAGATGAGTGTTGTTCAAGGAGAGATGGCTGTTCCTGTAGAAGAGTTTTTAAAAAAGGTCTTATTTTCTTCTATGCCAGAAGAGCAAGCAAAAAAGATATATGAAGAGATAATGAGTCAGCTTCATCCTTCTACATTTCAAAAATTATCCAATCTTGAACCTAAAGTTATAGTTAATTTTTTGAGAAATGAACATCCACAGACTATTGCTGTTATTTTAGCACATCTTGCTCCAGAGCTTGCTGCCCAGATTCTTTCTGAGCTTCCAGAAAGACTTCAGGCAGAAGTAATGCTTAGAATTGCACATCTTGAGAAGATAAGGCCAGAGATTGTGGCAGAAATAGATAAAGTATTAGAAGAGGAGTTATTCTCTGTAGAGATGAGTGATGCAAAGAAAGTAGGTGGAGCAGAGAAGGTTGCTGAAATCTTAAATAATGTAGATAGAAACCTTGAAGAGACTCTACTTGAGCAGATTGAACAAAGTGCAGCAGATCTTGCAGAAGAAATTAGGAAACTCATGTTTAAGTTTGAAGATCTACTTCAAGTTGATGACTCTGCTATTGTGGCACTTCTTAAAGAGATTAGTACAGAAGAACTAAAACTTGCACTTAAAGCAGCTCCTCCAGAGCTACAGGAGAAATTCTTTAAGAATATGTCTGAAAGAGCCGCTCAGATGTTAAAGGAGGACCTAGAGGTTATGGGGCCTGTTCGTCTAAAAGATGTCGAGCAGGCACAACAGGCAATTATAAAAGTTGCAAAGCGTCTAGAGAGCGAAGGCAAGATAGTTCTTGGAGGAAAAGGAGGAGACGACGTCTTTGTCTAGTATTATTAAGTCTTCAGAAAAAAAAGAGCTTTCTATATATAGCTTAAGTATTGATGAGACTGCTGTATCTAAAGATAAAAATAATGTTTCTATATCTAAATCTACTACAGATGAAGATGCCCCATTTTCTACTTTGTTAGACCTTATTCCAAAAGATTTTCTAAAAAATTTGAAAGAAAAAGGTAAAAAAGAGCCCCAAAATAACTACAAAAAAGATAATAAGACTAATACCTTAGAATCTTCTATTTCTTTATTAGAAAAGGTTAAAAAAGAGGCGGATGAAATATTAGCTTGTGCTAAAAAAGATGCAGAGGAATTAAAGAAAGAGGCTCAAAGGCTTCTTGCTGAAAGTAGGAAAAGGGCTCAAGAGATTGAAAGTGAAGCCTATGAAAAGGGTTTTTCTCAAGGGAAAAAGGATGGTGAAGAGTTTGGTAGAAAGCAGTTTGAAGCAATGACTAATAGGCTTAAAAGGCTTATTTCAACCTTACAGGATCAGGGTAGTAGGATTGCTGAAAAATATGAGTCTCAGATTATAAATTTATGCGTTTTAATTGCATCAAGGGTAATAAAGCATGAAATAGAGACAAATCCAGAAGTTATACTGTCTGTGGTTAAAGAGGCTTTATCTCATGTAGTTGAAGGTACAAGTCTTATCTTACATTTAAATCCTATAGATGCCGAATTAATTGAAGAAAAATTTAAAGATGAGTTAACTGGACCAGGAAAACACAAGATAAATATTAATTCAGATCCTAAGATAGAAAGGGGTGGCTGTTTATTAGAGACAGAATTTGGACTAATTGATGCTACAACAAAGACTCGTCTAGATGCAATAGTAAGTTCTATTGATGATATTTTAAGGCAGACTACAGGCTATAAACTTGATAGTGGGATAGTTGAAGATGGAAGATCTTAATGTTGATATAGCATTAAGAGATATAGACTTTAGTCGCTATGAAGATGCCATTAAACAGGCAAAAGATATTCGTTCGTGTGGGATAGTAAAGCAGGTTATTGGCATGGTGCTTGAGGGAAAAGGTCCTGCTGTTGCTGTAGGTGGAATGTGTAAGGTTGAGTTAAAGTCTAATAAACCTTCTATTGATGCTGAGGTTGTAGGTTTTAGGGATAATCATATCCTTCTTATGCCCCTTGGTGAGATGAGGGGTATTGAACCTGGTGCAAAGATATGGGTTAGTGAAGAAAGTGCCCGTGTTCAAGTAGGACCTAACTTATTGGGACGGATATTAGATGGGCTAGGAAATCCCATAGATAATAAACCACCAATTTCTACCCAAACGTCTTATCCCCTTTATGCCGAGCCTCTTAATCCCATGAAAAGGCCCCGAATAGATACACCAATTGATGTTGGAATACGTGCAATAAATGCCTGCATTACTTTAGGTAAGGGGCAAAGAATTGGGATTATGGCAGGCTCTGGAGTAGGAAAGAGCACTCTTCTTGGCATGATTGCAAGACATACTGCTGCAGATGTCTCTGTGATTGCCTTAATTGGTGAACGTGGTAGAGAGCTTAGAGATTTTATAGAAAGAGACCTTGGGCCAGAGGGATTAAGGCGTTCTGTAGTAGTTGTTGCTACATCAGATCAACCTCCACTTGTTAGGTTAAGAGGGGCATATCTTGCAACTGCTATTGCAGAGTACTTTAGAGATCAGGGAAAAGACGTAATCTTGATGATGGATTCTGTTACAAGATTTGCAATGGCATATAGAGAGGTAGGGCTTTCTATAGGTGAGCCACCTACATCTCGCGGTTATACCCCGTCTGTTTTTGCACAGCTTCCAAGATTACTTGAGAGGGCAGGGCGTAATGAA
>JAMONC010000120.1 GCA_027066725.1 Desulfobacterales bacterium | reverse complement strand
TAATCCGCACGTAAAACTTAATGTAATAGAGATATTAGAGAAGGCAAAAGACCCTTTAGATCCTGAGTGTTTTTCTTATCTAGTTGTTAGTGAAAATGATCAAATATATTGCCTGTCTCGTCGCCCACTTAAGGATAAAAAAGGTTGTTGGTGGTGGGTATCTTTTAGGCTTTTAAATGAAGAAGAATTATTGGAGTTTGAGAAAATGAGAAGAATGCTATTAGTAGAACTTGAATTACAACTTATAGCCGAAAAACATGGACATCTATGCCCAGAATTAGCCATTGGTTTTAGAGTAGGAAAACTTGCAAGACATTTTCTACCAAATGGAGATGGCATAATAGAGGCAGGTTGTATATCTTGTGCCTTAGATGCTATATCTCATATGGGCAAATGGGATATAAAAGTTAATCCAATTATAGGAAAACATTTATATAATTTCAAAAAAAATAAAAAATTATTGTTATCTATTGAACTTAATAATCGTTTTTTCTATAACAGCTTAGAGTTAGGAAATCTTGAAAACAAATTATTTCAACATAAAGCCACAATTGAAGAAGCTGCAAGATATCAAATTGAGATAGATAAACAAGTAGAAACTATATTAAGAGTTAAAGACTCTGAACTTTTTAATGGACTTCCAAAGTCTAAACAAGATATTAATATTAACAAAGTAAGCTCTTCAGGATTCTGTCTTAGGTGTGGTGCTCCATTAAAGGATAATTCCCAAGATGATTTCTTCTGCACAAAATGTAAAGAACTTTTAAGTTAACCTCTCTAAAATTAATCCTTAAATTTATACTCTCTTCTTTAAATAAACTCCCATTTATGATATTTTTTTCTTAAGTTGATATATAAGTTAGGAGGTTTTTAGGATATGAAAATAATATCAGTAGAGACAAGTGCTCAAACTCAAATGATAGATATCACATCTAAAATTCAAGCTCTTGTAGATGAAAGTGGTGTAAGAGATGGTATTGTAGTAGTATATGTCCCACATACTACCTCTGGAATTACTATAAATGAAGGAGCAGACCCAGCAGTATGTAGAGATATCCTCTCTGTATTAAACACAATAATCCCCTGGAAGTTTGACTATCACCACATGGAAGGAAATTCTCCTGCACACATTAAAACCTCTATTATGGGCTCTTCTGTACATATAATAATAGAATCTGGAAAGCTTCGCCTTGGCACCTGGCAAAAGATATTTTTCTGTGAATTTGACGGTCCGAGAAATAGAAAAGTATGGGTAAAAATAATAGAGGCTAATTAGTCCGATGAAAAATAAGGAGGGGGTATGAAAGAGTGGTATATTGCCCAAGATGGTAAAACATTAGGACCTTATACCAAAGACGAAATACAAGAGCTTCTTTTAAAGGGTATTGTTTCTGAAAATACTTATGTTTGGAAAGCTGGTTTTGAAGCATGGAAAAGGATTTGCGAAATCGAAGAATTTTCTCAAAAATGTTCTCCCATATCTACTCCTGACTTCCAACCTCCTGCTCCTCCTGCACCATCAAGACGATTTAAAGCAGATGTAATCGACTATACTATTTATGGAAATGAAATGCAGTTTGTTGAGGTAGAACTTGATCCTGGGGAAAGTGCGGTAGCAGAAGCTGGTGCTATGATGTATATGGAAGAAGACATTGCAATGGAAACAGTTTTTGGAGATGGAAGTGAAGCATCTGAATCTGGTGGACTATTAGGTAAACTTATAGGTGCAGGTAAAAGACTTCTTACAGGAGAAAGTCTATTTTGTACTATATTTACAAACAAAGGCAATAAAAAGTCACATGTTGCCTTTGCTGCCCCATATCCTGGGAAAATTATTCCATTAGATTTAAAAGATTATAATGGAGAAATTATCTGTCAAAAAGATGCCTTCTTATGTGCAGCTAAGGGGGTCTCTATTGGAATAGCCTTCCAAAAAAAGATTGGAGTAGCCCTTTTTGGTGGAGAAGGTTTTATTATGGAACGGCTTTCAGGAGATGGATTAACATTTGTACATGCAGGAGGAACAATTATAGAAAAAGACCTTGCTCCAGGTGAAATTATACGGATAGATACAGGATGTCTTGTAGCCCTAACAAACACTGTCTCCTATGATATTGAGTATGTCGGTAATGTAAAAAGTGCACTATTTGGTGGTGAAGGCTTCTTTTTTGCGACTCTTAGAGGTCCAGGCCATGTATGGCTTCAATCTCTACCATTTTCAAGACTTGCTGGTCGAATATTAGCCTCAGCTCCTCAAGAGCCGGGAAGTAGCTCTGTAGGTGAGGGTTCAATTTTAGGTGGACTGAGTAATTTATTCCAAGACTAACTCTTAATTTTATAAGGTTATTATGATGTGTAAAAAAATTATTGTTTTGTTAATAATAGGATTATTTTGCGTTTTAAATCCTTTTAATACCTATGCTACAAATAAGACACAACATGAAATATCCCCAATCTGGCAAGGTATAGTAAAGGAATTAATAAAGGACGGGGAAAATCCTAAGTACATAACAGAATTATTTTCCTCTCCCCTTGTACATTTTGATCCAAGAGCACTTCCTAGAAAACTAACACATAAAGAATTAATGGTAGACTACAAAAAATTCTACAATCCTAATAGGATAAAAAGAGCACAGATATGGCTAAAAAAACACAAAAAAATACTTTTAAAAACATATAAAAAATATGGAGTTCCTCCCCAGTTAATAACAGCTATATTACTTGTAGAAACAGATCTGGGACGCCACATAGGACATGTATCAGCATTTAATATGCTAGCAAGCATGGCAGCTACCAAAGATTTTAAAAAAATTTTGGATTATATCCCTAAAAAATCTCTCAAAAGTGTTGATCTAAAACGCCTTAGATACTTTGCAAAAGTAAAATCTTCTTGGGCATATAAAGAACTAAAAGCACTTATTGATTATGCAAAAAAGAATAAATTAGACCCTCTTAAAATAAAAGGATCTATATTTGGAGCTATTGGACTTTGCCAGTTTATGCCTTCTAATGCCATTAAATTTGGAATAGATGGAGACGGTGATGGAACAGTTAATCTATTTGATGTAGATGATGCTGTAGCTAGTATGGCCAATTACTTAAAATATTATGGTTGGCATAAAGGACTTAATAAAGAAGAAAAACTTCAAGTCATATTACAATATAACTATAGTAGACCTTATGCTAAGACAATATTAGATATTGCAAATAAACTTAAAACTTAAAAAGCTACTTATATCAATGGATGAAAACCCAAATATTCTAAAGGTCTTTGCTGTTTGTCTTGGTTGTCCTAAAAACAGAGTAGATATAGAAGTAGCTCTATCATCTATAGATGAACTACAGCCAATAAAACTTGTGCCAAATCCTAAAGAAGCCAATTTTATTATTGTAAATACCTGCTCTTTTATAGAACCAGCCACTAAAGAATCTATAGAGACAATTTTAGAACTAGCAGAAAATCTATCGGATAATCAAAAGTTGATTGTAATGGGCTGTCTTCCCCAAAGATATAAAGAAGAACTGATAAAAGAACTACCAGAAGTAGATTTCTTTTTTGGCACAGAAGCACCTTGGCTGATAGGTAAAAAACTTTTAGGTTCACCTGATTCTAGAAACTTAATGGAACCTAAAAGGACCATACCATGTTTTCATACAAGGTATCAGATACTTCCTAGTAGTTATTTAAAGATTTCAGAAGGCTGTTCTAATAAATGTTCTTTTTGTTTAATTCCTCAAATAAGAGGACCATTAAGAAACAGAAGCCCAGAAGATATCCTTAAAGAAGCCCAGTGGCTTGAAGAACAAGGAGTAAAAGAATTAATTCTTATAGCTCAAGATCTAACTGCTTATAAAAAACAAGGAGTTGATCTTGTTGATCTCTTAGAACTTCTTATAAGAGAAAGCTCTATAAAATGGATAAGACTTATGTATCTTAATCCAAAAGGGGTATCTAAAAGATTGTTAGAAACCATAGCTAAACATGATAGGATATTAAACTATTTAGATATTCCTATTCAACATGTAAGCTCTAAGATATTAAAAACTATGAGGCGAGGATATGATAAAAAATTTCTTACCAAACTCTTTCAAAAAATAAGAGACATAATCCCTAATATCGCTATAAGGACTACTGTTATGGTTGGATTTCCTGGAGAGACAGAAGAAGATTTTAATGAATTGGTCAACTTTGTAAAAAAGCAAAGATTCTTAAACTTAGGTTGCTTTACTTATGTAGATGAAGAACAAAGCCTATCTTTTAAATTAAAAAACAAGGTAAATTCAGAACTTGCCCAAAAGAGAAAAGACATAATTATGAAGATTCAATCTCAAATAGCAAAAGAATTAAATTCTAAGTATATAGGAAGAAAAGTTCCTGCTATTATAGAAGGATACAGCAATGAAACTAATTTGTTATTACAGGCAAGGACATACTTTCAAGCCCCAGAGATAGATGGAATTACCTATATTAGTAAAGGAAATGCTAAAGTTGGAGAGATAAAAACAGTAGAAATTACTGATTCTCACATATACGATCTTGTAGGGCATATCTTAGAACAACAATAAAAAAATTAATCTTCAGACCTTGGGAATATCTCCCCGTCTTTTATGGCCTCTTGAGCTGCCTGTTGTTCTTTTATTTCACGTCGCAATCTAAGCTGTAGTACCTGACGCTGGAATATATGTTCTATTAATTTATCTTGATCTGCCTCTGAAATCCAAACAAATTTAACTGCTATTTTATACATACCTTCACATTCTGAACATCTTATTACTTTTCCAAAACAATTTATAAATATCTTTGCGGGTAATAAACCAATTGTTAAATCAAGATATTGTCCTACTTTTATAGGCTGTTTGGATAAAAAGGCAAGGCCCATAGCACTTATATCTACTTTATAAAGTTGAGCAGAACTCTTTTCTTTTTTATTAGCATCTAAAAGATTTATAATAAGATCTAATTTTTGGTCTATTAATTCTAATACCTTACCTAAATTCTCATCTTTCTCTTTTAACTTTTTAAGTGCACCATGTAAGCTTTGTGAAAAATATGGATGGTTACATTGATTCCAAGGTACTTTAGTACCTTCTTTATATGCATTTAAAGTTTCTCTTAACTCCTCAGGAGTTATCTCTTTATATTCTAATAAAACCTGATCCTTTATTCTTATATGACTACGTCTATCATGATCTTTCTTGCTCATAAAACTTCCTCCCCAATTTATACTTTAGTTATTGAATAGGAGGTATTGGCTCCTGATATTTAAGCCCCTTTTGTGTAACAGGTTTTGTATTTAAATCCTCTGGATGACTAGGTTGTAAAAAGATTATTTCAACTCTTCTATTCATTGCCCTATGCTCTGGAGTGTCATTTGGAACAAGGGGACGGCTAGCTCCATAACCCACCGCAGCAATACGATTTGGATCAATATGCCCCTTTGAAACAAAATAATTTACAACAGCAGCGGCTCTTGCAGCGGATAAACTCCAATTTGAAGGATACTTACTATTATGGATTGGAATATTATCTGTATATCCAGCAACCATTATATCTCCTGGAACACTTTTAATGACAGGAATCAGCTTATTAAGAATCTGTTTTGCTCTTGGAGTAAGCTTTGCACTTCCTGGAGCAAAGGTCAGATTATCTTTCATTCTAAGTACAACTTTATTATTTTTTACCTCTACTTGAATCTCTCCTTTTATTAACTCTAGCTTTATAGCTGATTTTATCTTTTCTAAAATGACATCTACAGAAAAAACAGGATTAAAAACTCTTGAAATAATATCTACTCCCTTAGGCATATCATATACTATATCATCTCTTTGAACCCCAAATGCCTGTTTTAAAGAACCAGAAACTTCTTTATACATAGCAGGATCCATTGTTGAAAAAGAAAGTAACAAAACAAAGAAACATAGCAACAAGGACATCATGTCTCCAAAAGTCAACATCCATAAAGGTGCACCTGGTTCACATTCTTCTTTTTTGCCCATGGTAGCCCTCGCTATTCACTAGAACCACGTTTTTTAGGTGGTAAAAATGTCTTTAAAAGCTCCTCAAGAACCCTTGGATTAAGCCCTTTTTGTAATCCTAAGACTCCTTCAACAATAAGTTTCTTATTGAGCTCCTCTTGTTGACTTCTAAGCTTTAACTTATCTGCAATTGGAAGACTCACTAAGTTAGCAATAACTGCTCCATAAAGAGTAGTTAAAAGAGCAACAGCCATAGAGGGACCAATCGTTGAAGGATCTTTCATGTTACCTAACATATTAACTAATCCAACAAGTGTACCAATCATTCCAAATGCAGGTGCAGCATCGCCCATAGACTTAAAAACACTTTGTCCTAGACTGTGTCTGTCAAGTGTAAGATCTATCTCTTTTTCTAGGACCTCTTGAATAAAATCTGCGTCATGGCCATCAACACAATACATAATTGCTTTTTTTAAAAACGGATCGCTTATAGGTTGCTTTTCAAGTTTTAACAATCCTTCTTTTCTTGCTATATTAGAGAGGGTAACTAGTTCTTTGATTATATCTTCAGGTGGTTGAAGTTTTACAAAAAATGCTTTCATTGCCACATTTATAGTATTAAAAACCTCAGCAAACGTATAACGGATAAATATGGTAGCAACAGTACCACCTACAACGATCATAACAGATGGTATATCAATAAATGCACTTAAACTCCCCCCCATCATAATAGAGGCAATAATTAAGACAAAACCTAAAACTAAACCACCAACGGTACTTATATCCATAATTTTTTTACCGTTTTTTTAAATTAATAAGTTTAAAAAATTGTTATATATTTCTATCCTGTTATCGGTTTAAATAAGAGATTCTTGAACAGTAGAGGGAGATTTAGGTAGATATCTCTAATAAGAGTCAACTTGTTTTTGCAATAGCTCTTATTTGTGTTAAATTATGTTATCATTTTCTATTTAGGAAGGACTTCTAAGATGGCATTAAAGATATACAACTCATTTACCCAAAAAAAAGAAGACTTTACTCCGCTTATTCCAGGAAAAGTAGGTATATATGTATGTGGAATCACCGCATACGATAGATGCCATATAGGACATGCAAGATCTGCAGTAGTATTTGATGCAGTTGTCAGATATCTAAGGTTTCTAGGATATGAAGTTACTTTTGTCAGAAATTTTACAGATATAGATGATAAAATTATAAAACGTGCCAATCAAGAAGGAATAAGTTGTAAAGAACTATCTGAAAGAGAAATAAAACATTTTTATGAAGACATGGATGCTTTAGGGGTTTTAAGAGCCGATATAGAACCAAAAGCAACAGAACATATTACAGAGATTATTGAGCTTGTTCAAAAACTTATAGATAAAGGATATGCCTATGTAGCCCAAGGAGATGTACTATTTTCTGTAAGAAGCTTCAAAAGCTATGGTGCCCTTTCTAAAAGGGATATAGAGCAACTTAGAGCAGGTGCAAGAATTGCTGTAGATAAAAAGAAAAAAGATCCTATGGATTTCACCCTTTGGAAGGCTAGCAAACCTGGAGAACCTTCATGGGAAAGCCCTTGGGGACCAGGAAGACCTGGATGGCACATTGAGTGCTCTGCAATGAGTATGAAATATCTAGGAGAAACACTTGATATACACGGGGGTGGACTAGATCTAATATTCCCCCATCATGAAAATGAACGTGCTCAATCTGAAGCAGCTACAGGGAAGGAATTTGTACGTTTTTGGATGCACAATGGTTTTGTTACCATAAAAGGCGATAAGATGTCTAAATCGCTAGGTAATTTTATTACTATAAAAGACCTGCTAAAAGAATATACTCCAGAGGCTCTTAGACTTTTTCTACTATCAAAACACTATAGAAGCCCCTTAGATTTTTCCAAAGAAGCACTTTCTGAGGCTGAATCTGCTATAATGCGCCTTTACACATCTATTGCTACTGCCCAAGAATTAACAAATAAAAAAATCAAAAAACAAAGAGCTATCTCAGACGAAGCAAAAAAAGCAGATACATTATTGGAGGGACTAAAAGATAAATTCTTAGCAGCAATGGATGATGATTTTAATACTGCTCAGGCATTAGGATACCTATTTGAAGGTGTAAAAGCATTAAATAAGGTTATAGATTCATATAAAAAGAAGCCTTCTTGCTTATACCTACCTATTTTCGAAAAAGGAATAAAAAATATTACAAAACTATCAAACATATTAGGACTTTTAGAAAAAGATCCCAATGAATTTATATACGAAAGAAATATAGCTCTATTATCTCAACAAGGTATGAATCTTGAGGAACTAGAGACGGCTATAGAAGAAAGAAACATGGCCAGGTCTCAGAAAAACTGGGAAAAAGCAGATCAGATAAGAGATGAACTTTTACAAAAAGGTATCATTCTTGAGGATAGTCCAGAAGGAACAAAATGGAGGATTGAAATTAAAAAGAATTAATTTGATTCTTCTCCTTGTTTATGTAAGAGATTAAAATGTCTTAATCTTCTCCAGAGAGTTGTACGCGAAATTCCAAGAATCCGTGCGGTTTCTGTCTGATTAAATCCAGTTTTTCTATAAACATCATATATATATTCTCTTTCAAGACTTTTAAGGGGTCTAACCTCTTCTTTTTCTTTTTTATTAGTCACTTCTTTAGTCTTATTGACTTCTGCTAAAATTTCTGGAGGTAAATCTGAACCCTTTAAGGTATCATCTTGAGTAAGTGCCACTGCCCTTTCAATAATATGTTCTAATTCTCTAACATTTCCAGGAAAGGAATATGATTTTAAGGGTTCTATAAATTCTTCTAAAATATTTGGTGTCTTTTTACCAAATTTTTTAGCGGCCTTAGCAGCAAAATGTACGGCTAAAGAAGGTATATCCTCAGGACGTTTTCTAAGAGGTGGAAGCTCTATCATTACTACTTTTAAACGATAAAATAAATCTTGCCGAAACCTTCCTTCTTCTACCATCTTTTTTATATCTCGATTAGTTGCAGCAATAAAACGAACATCTAAATGTATTGGTTCAATACCTCCAACTCGTCTAAAACTTCGCTCTTGGATAACACGTAAGAGTTTAACTTGCATAGAAAGAGGCATCTCACCAATCTCATCAAAAAATACAGTACCACCATTTGCAGCCTCTAAAAGTCCTATTTTAGTTGAAACCGCTCCAGTAAATGCTCCTTTTTCATGTCCGAAAAGTTCATTTGTTACAAGCTCCTCTGTAAATGCACCACAGTTAAAAGATATAAAAGGCTTTGAAGATCTAGGACTATTGGCATGCAATGCTCGTGCAACCAATTCTTTTCCTGTACCACTTTCACCTTGTATAAATACGTTACAATCAACTTGGGCAATTTGAACAATAGTTTTAAAAACTCTCTTCATTGCAGGGGATACACCAATAATTTCACCAAATCTAGAACTATGTTTTAATTTATATTCTATCTGGTCTTTTTTCTTCTTTTCTTCTATATGTACTATGGCTTTTTGAATTTGGTTTTTTAATTCTCCTAATCTAAAAGGTTTTGCTAAATAGTGAAAAGCTCCTTTTTTGGTTGCCTCTACTGCATGACTTATAGAAGCATATCCTGTAATTATTATAACTGCAGTCTCTGGAGCAATAGACTTTATCTCCTCCATTAATTTAATTCCATCCATCTCTCCAAGTCTTACATCTGTAACAACTACTTCAGGAGGAGACTCTTTAATCCTTGAAAGAGCTTTCTTTGCAGAAACAAAACCCTCTACATCATAATTGTCCTTCTTTAAGGCTTGAACAAGGCGTCTTACTGTAACTAATTCATCATCAATAATTATGATTCTCTTTGCAGCCTTATTATCTTCCATACAAAGTCCTTATTTAAAAATATCCCAATCTTAAAAATTAACATTGATACTTAGGAGCCAATGGTAAATGAATATAAAATACTGCACCTTTTCCTGGCTCACTTTCTAATCTTATATCTCCATCATGTTCCTTTACTATTCCATAACTAACAGAAAGTCCTAATCCTGTACCCTTTGTTTTAGTCGTATAGAATGGGTCAAATATATGGTCAGCAACTTCAGGTGGAATACCAGGTCCCGTATCAGCAATCTTGATAATAGCTTCGCTAGAGGTCTTCTCAAGGCGAATCATCAACTGTCCACCAGCATCCATCGCCTCTATACTATTTAGAATAATATTCACAAGCACTTGTTGCAACTGTGTAGGATTACCCTCTACACAAACAAATGTAGTAGGAAGATCTTTAAAAACCTTTATTTTCCCTATTTTTAATTGTTGTCTTAACATATTTAGAGTCTCATTTATCAAAGCAATAAGATCAATTTGTGCTTTAGCTGAAGGCTTACCTGCTCTAGAAAACTCTAAAAGATGTCTAACAATCTTTCTTGCTCTTACTGTTTGTGTAACTATATCTTTTAAAACTTCTTCTGTCTCTGGCGGAATATCTTGTTCTTCTAATAAAAGATCTGCACTTAAAAGAATATTATTAAGAGGATTGTTAATTTCATGAGCAATGGATGCAGTAACTCGTCCTAGAGCAGCCATCTTTTCTGATTGAATAAGTTGATGATGTTTACATTCTAAGGCATGTAACATTTTATTTATTGCATAAACTAGTTCAGCACATTCTTTACAATTCGCAGCACTTTCAATAGGAAGGGTTGTACTTTCTCCTTCCATAATGCTAGAGACACTTTTTCTAATTTTTTCTAATGGAGAAATAACCCATATAGCAAGCAAAGCACTAGCAAATATATATACTGGTGGTAAATATATCATAAACCATAATGTCAATCTTTTACTAAAAGTAGCTTCACTTTCTGTTTTAAGAGATAAATCCCTTAGTATTGAAGATAATCTATCAATAGTATATGGAGTTAACTTATTGGACCCAATTTTTTTTATAAAATGATTCAGTTCTCTTTTGGTATTTGAATCAATGTCACTAGAACTTTCTAAATATTTAAGATAAGTTATAAGTTGTTTTTTTAATTTATGGGTGTTCTGATTATCATCATACTTTAAATATAAAATTGTTTGACTAGCTCTGTAGAGATATTTTAATACATTGATATTATTTTGAAGTTTTGAAATAGAAAATAAAGAAATAGTATTACATATACCAGTGGCTATAATCAGTAAAACAAAACTTATAACTAACTTGCCTTTGATAGTAGATGGAGATACCCAATCTTTAAGACTGTCTACAGTTTCTATTGAGGAAAACTCTGGAGTGTACTTTTCCATAAAAAATTTAAAAATATACAATACACAAGTTTAATATATTTTAACATATTTTGGAATTCGTGCAAATAAAGGAGAGGCTATAAGAAACTGTAAAATAAGACAGTCTTATAATTAGAAAAGGAAAAAAGGGTCCTCTGAATTTAGCGCGAAGGGAAAAGGAGCTTTCTGAGCACAGGAGATTAGGATAGAAATCTTCTACAGGAACCAGAGCTTCAATTTATTCAGAGGACCCTACTAAGTAGAAGGACCTAGTATGTATTTTAGTGGCTGTGGCTGCGCCTTTTTTATCTTAATGTTATTCTCCTGCTACATGCATTATATAAGGTTTAAATATAGCGAATAAGAACTCTGCCATAAGTAATAAGATAATAAGCTTATATGCCCCATCTGCTTTAAAAAATGCTGATATTAAACTTATAAATGGAACCATAGCAACACAAGCAATCCCAAATATAGAAAGACAATCCATGTAGTGGATGTGATTTAAAAAGTAACCATATCCATTAGGAGCTATACCTTTCTCATGTAACCAGAAATAACTGGCTGACTGTCCCCAATACTTTGCAACATGTACGGGATCAGTAAATTGATGGAAACCAAGAAGATATGCAAAACCTGCTCCTAATAGTACTATCAAAGATATATAAAATGCTATATTCATAGTATTGGCAAAGGCAATATTCATCTCAGGATTTTGAATCTTATATTCTTCTGCCATTGTCCTTCCCTCCTTGTCTATAAAATCTTAGGAATTATATGAAGTCCACCTAAGCCCTTTATAACATCTAATATTCCAGCACCGAGCATTATTGCCATAACTAAATATCTAACTACCTTGGGCTTTGCTTTTACAGCAAGTTTAGCCCCAATTCTTGCTCCAATACTAATACCAACAACAGAAGGAACAACAATTAGTGGAAGCATTGCACCTTTAGAAAGATATACCCATGCAGCAGCCGCATCATTAAGAGTAATAATCATCATACTTGTTGATGTAGCAACCTTAATAGGAGCCCCCATAATAAGATTTAAAACAGGTACGTTTGCCCAGCCTGCACCAAGACCAAACATTCCTGCGATGAATCCAACAAAAGCAAAAGTAGGAAGCCCTGCAAAGAAACGAGTAGTATGGTATTCTACAACCTCACCTAAGTTAGGCTCATACCATTCACCTTTCATTTCCAATTTTCTAGAAAAATTATCTATATGAGTAACTTCAGGGAACTCAACCTTTTTAGAGGTCAGCATAACATAAAAGATAAACCAAAGGATAATACCTAGCGCTATATCTATATAATATTTCCCAGAAGGAAAGGCATTTGTAATCCAAAGGCCAACAATACCTCCTATAATAGAAAAAGCCATAGAAACTACAACAACAGGTGCCATTATTTTAAGACTAGCAAGTCCCTTTTTAGCAAGTGTAGGGGTAGAAGAAATAGCAGAACACATTGCCATCACAAGACCAGTACCTCTAATAAAATCAACACTAAAAGGGAAAAAAGCTGTTGTAATAGGGACAAACAAGACTCCACCACCTACTCCGGAAACCGGAGCAATTAAACCGATTGTAAAAGTAAAAACAAACAAAATTGCTGGCCACATCCACCACGGATCACCCTTTGCGAGCTCAGAAGAACTTGCGACATTTTTAGCCCATGCTAATTCTGCTATTGCTAAACATAGTAATAAAATTACGCCTATAACCCTAAGAACTACTTTCCATTTTGTTTTTTTGGGGTTGTTGGCTTCCTTCATCTCCTCCTCCTATATAGTGTTTTAGTGAACACCTTAATTATGTAAACCGTAACAAATAAAAAGTTACGGAACTAAAATTAATAAAAAATCTTTAAATACTACCGATCCCTCCCTTCATTTAAAAATTCTTTGTCTATTTTTACCGCAAAAAATATTCCAAATAATATAACCTATTGAAATTATTAAGTTTTTTATGAATTTTAATTCAGTTTCATAGACAAATATAAATACTTAAGTGTTTCAGAAATAAACATAATATTTATAACTAACTAAAATCATTAAATTTTTTTAGCTGAAACATATGTTTAAAAATGAAACATCAAACATTCTTTAATTTTTTTACGTTTTAGGAATCAATATTTATTTTTTAGTCTTAAATTTATCTTGTTT
>JAMONC010000119.1 GCA_027066725.1 Desulfobacterales bacterium | reverse complement strand
CTTGCTCCTTCTCCTCTAAGGACTTCAGAGATTAGGAAGTTTTTAGCATCTGGATGATATAGACAGGTAGGATGAAATTGCACAAATTCTAGATTTGCAATTCTAGCCCCTGCTCTATATGCCATTGCTATACCATCACCTGTTGCAACATCAGGATTGCTTGTATAAAGATATACCTTTCCTGCACCACCAGTAGCAATAATAGTAACAGGTGCTAAAAATGTATGTATCTCTCCAGTCTTAACCTCTAGTACATAAGCCCCTAAGCATCTTTGCCCCTTTGATTTTCCTCTAATTTTACCTTCAGTAATAAGGTCTATTGCAATATGGTCTTCAAAAAGACTAATATTATCCTTTTCTAATATCTTATTTAAAAGAGCCTTTTGAATAGCCCTACCAGTAAAATCTTCTACATGAAGTATTCTTCTTCTGCTATGGCCCCCTTCTTGTGCTAAGTCAAATCTATTTGGATCGTTTTTGCTTTTTGTAAAAGGAACTCCAAGTTCTATTAATTCTTTTATTAGCCTAGGGGCGTTTCTTATAATGAGAGAGACTATTGTCTCATGGCAAAGCCCATCTCCTGCCCTAATGGTATCTTGTTCGTGAAGATCAAAAGAATCATCTTCAGACATAACACAGGCAATACCACCCTGGGCAAGATTAGTAGCAGTATCTGTAGCATTTTTTTTGGTTAAGACACAAACATTACATATAGAGCTAAGCTTAAGAGCAAGGCTTAAGCCTGCTATGCCAGATCCAATTACAATGCAATCGGTTTCTATTTGCATAATGACTTATTCCTCTTGCGCCTTTACTGCTTCTAAAAGAGGGGTAAATACTGAAGGGAATTTATCATTTAGGGCAGGTAAAAGCTTTAGCATTATCTCTCGCATAGAAGGATCTGCTGCCTTTGATGCCCTAAGTCTTAGTATATGTACCCATTCAGCAAGGCTACAGTGAACCATAATCTCTGTCTTACAAGAATTAGGTAGAACTGTTCTTGCAGCTTGAGGTGAGCTTGTCTTTAATAACTCAAGGTATATTTTTTCACTTTGTTCCATAGCCTTTTTCCAGAGATTAAACTCTTCAGATCCTTCACTAAAGAAACAAGGCCTTATAAATGCAACTTGCCCACCAAATTTTTCTTCACCATATCTACAATATCTTTGAGATTCCTGTAGATAAGAAGCTATTCTATGTCTTACAAGCTCATGTGTAACAGCTCTATTTACAGTAAAATGTACAAGTAAACACCTATGCCTTAAAAGAAGAGGAAGATCAAAGTTATCTATTTCTTGAGGCGATAAAAGCTTAAGACTAATACCATCTTGAGGGATCCAGCCTCTTTTAGGTTTAAGGTCTTCAAATAAAACAGGGTACTTATCTGTCAAAAAATGTAAAAGGGCTTTTACTAGCTTTAGATCTTTATGATCTCTTGCAAGGTCTCTAAAAGCCCTTGGGTTAGCAGATAGTATATATCTATGACGTTCTAGTTTATCTGCTTGGCAAAAGCGTGGGATACGCTCAAAAAATTTATGCATTATTGCTTCAGAATCTACTCTTATTTCTAAAATAATTTGTGCCATTTCAAGAACGGATTCATGTCCTCTTTTTATGATCCCTTTTATAAATGGAATTGCAGAATCTTTTGTAATTCTATCCTCGCTTTTATAACAAACACGTCCACATCTTTCGATTTGTTCAAGAATTTTACCTTGCTTAAAATAGTCATCTAATATCTCAAAAGTTGGTTCTATTATCCTCATACTTTTCCCCTTTTATGATTCTACTTTTTTATTTTTTTCTATTTTTCTCTACTAGTATAAAAGGCATTATATGCCTTCATACTCATATATAGATCTACTTTATGGGCTATTTCAAATGGAGAGTGCATTGCAAGAAGAGGTGTACCTGCATCAATTATATCCATACCGTGTAATGCTAAATACTTAGCTACTGTTCCGCCTCCTCCCTCATCTACTTTTCCCATTTCAGTTGCTTGCCAGATAACTCCAGCCTTATTCCACGTGCGTCTCATCCAATTTACATATTCAGCATGGGCATCATTTGCCATATATTTGCCTCTTGAGCCTGTGTATTTAGTAAGGCTTATACCATAACCAATAAGGGCATCATTTCTTTTTTCATGTACTTCAGCATAATCTGGATCCATGCCGGCTGTTACATCTGCAGATATTGCCTTTGATGCAAAAAGTGTTTTTAAAAGAGTATCTGGCTCTATTGTCTCTTTATTAAATTTAAGAAGATCAAGTAAAACTAGCTCTAATATCCTTGCCTTTGCTCCAGTATTTCCATCACTTCCAATCTCTTCTTTATCTAAAAAAAGACCAATAGAACAACAAGGGGCATCTTTTAACGAAACTAGTGCCCTAAAAGTTGCGTAAGCGCTACATCTATCATCTTGACCATAGCCACCTATAAATGCACAATCAAAACCGACATCACGAGCACTTCCTGCAGGAACTAACTCAAGCTCAGCACTAATTAGATCTTCTTCTGTAATATTGTATTGGTCATTAAGTAGTTTTAATATCCCAAGCTTAACGGCATTTTTTATCTCTTTTGGCCCATCTAATGGCAAGCCTCCTACTAATACATTTAATTTTTCTGCAGGAAATGCCTCACTGACCTTTTTTTGTGCCTGAATCTTATGGGCAAGATGCGGAAGAAGATCATTTATTACAAAAACAGGCTCACCATGGCCTTCCCCTACTTTTATATCTATACTTGTACCATCAGAACGTAAAATAGTACCATGAAGAGCAAGAGGTCTAGATAACCAATGATATTTCTTTATTCCACCATAGTAATGTGTTTTAAAATAAGCCATATCTAGGTCTTCATAAAGAGGGTTTTGTTTAAGGTCTATACGAGGTGAG
>JAMONC010000118.1 GCA_027066725.1 Desulfobacterales bacterium | reverse complement strand
TCACCTTTCATCCTCAGTAGTCAATGTCTCAGAGAACCTTAATAAACTTCACGGTTTTTCAGGAGAAATTGGGAAAATAATTCAAATTATTCAAGAAATAGCTGAACAGACCAATCTTTTGGCCTTAAATGCTACTATTGAAGCGGTAAGAGCTGGAAATGCAGGAAAGGGTTTTGTAGTAGTAGCCAATGAGGTAAAAGAATTAGCTAGAAGTACTCAGAAGGCTACAAAAAATATTGATAAAATCCTTACCTCTATTCGTATAGAAGTAGAAACTGCCGTAAATTTAATGAAAGAAAGTGTAAAAGAGGCAGAAACTGGTCATGAACTTGCGACAGAAATAGAAGAATTCTTCCGCAACGTAGCTCAAGAGATAGGTTTTATAGAAGAAGCTGTACAACGCATGGGAAATCTTAGTCGCGAGGTAGCTCACTTTGCTAAAAAAGACCTAGAAGAAATTTATGAAGGAGCTCTAGAAAATAAGGAGACTGTATCCCAACTTGAAGCTATCTCTCAAGAACTTAAAAATAGAGTGGAAAGATTTGAAAAACTCATGGTTCGAAGCAAAAATTTAAGAAACATTTAAGACTTAAAATATAAACTTACACATTAAACCTAAACTGTATTATATCTCCGTCTTGTACAATATAGTCTTTTCCTTCAAGGCGGACTTTGCCTTGTTTTTGGGCATTATGATAACTTCCAGCATTTATTAGGTCGTTATAACTAACAACTTCTGCCCTTATAAAGCCTTTTTCTATATCAGAGTGAATTACTCCTGCTGCCTTTTGTGCCTTTGTCCCCTGGGTTATAGTCCATGCCCTTACTTCATCTTCTCCAACAGTAAAAAATGAGATAAGTCCTAAGAGTTCATAAGATTTTTGTATTAGTTTTGTTGTAGCAGGTTCATCAAGACCTAGGTCATTTCTGAAAATCTCAGCATCTTCGGGATCAAGCTGCATGATTTCCATCTCAAGCTTACCTTTTATCTCAATAAAACCAATAGGGGAGGGGAGTTCTAATTTAGTAGCACCAATTTCTAGATCATCACCTGTATTTAAAACTACAATTGTAGGTTTGGCAGATAAAAATGTAAAACCGCGCAGTTTTTTAGAATTACATATTTCTTTATCACCTCTAAGAGCTATGCCTTTATCTAATAAATCTTTTGCCTTTTTAAGGAGTTCGTATTCTTCAGGATCAGGTTTTTTACCTTTTTTAGACTCTTTTTCGAGCCTTTCTAACCTTTTTTCTACTGTTATAAGATCTGTTAGTATTAATTCAGACTCAAGGGCTTCAAAGTCTTTTTGAGGCTCTGGAGTCTGTCCTGCAAGTTCAAAGTTTCTTACTACATGAAGAAGTGCATCTGCCGGCCTTAAAAGATTTAATAGTTCATCTAATTCATTTTGCTTTTTTTCATCTTTAGAGCTGACACTTCCTGCAATATCAACATATTGTATCTTAGCAGGAGTAGTCTTTTTAGGATTATACATACTAGAGAGTTTATAAAGTCTTTCATCAGGAACGTTTACTTCAGCAAGGTTTGGCTCTCTTTTAGCACCAGAAAAGGCAGAAGTCTCTGCACTTTGTCCTGTAAGAGCGTTAAATATTGTTGTCTTTCCTGAGCAAGAAAGTCCTATGATTCCTATCTTCATGGTTTGTTATGCTTCTTTCTTATTTTATGGGTTATCGTTATCAATAGGATAACAAGGAGTTTTATCTCCTCTTATCTTTAAGATAGCATGTTTTAAGATAGGTTTTATTACTTCAAGACCTTCCTTAACAGCATTAGGACTACCAGGAAGGTTTATAATAAGACACCTTCCCCTTACCCCTGCAATTGCCCTTGAAAGCATTGCATAAGGAGTAAAAGAAAGCCCTTTAGCCCTTAATGCCTCACCAATTCCAGGTATTAATCTGTGAATAACCTTAGCTGTTGCCTCTGGTGTAACATCAGAAGGAGCAAGACCTGTTCCACCCGTTGTAATTATTAGATCAAGGTGTGCATCATCTGCCCATTTTTTTAAAGTGGAACAAATGGCATCTATTTCGTCCGGTACCACAGCCGAGACTACTACTTGAAACTCATTTCTTTCAAGAAAGCCTTTTATCTCCGGCCCTGTGGTATCCGGACGAGTATTAGAGAAACTACTATCACTTATAGTGAGCACTCCAGCTCTAAACACCTATTTTTCCTCCTCAGACTTTGCCTCTTGAATAATTTTTTCAGCTAGATTAGGTGGTACTTCCTCATAGTGAGAAGGCTCTACAGTAAATGTTCCTTGTCCAGCAGTCATTGCATTAAGATCAAGTGCATAGCGCTGTACTTCAGAAAGAGGAACCATTGCAGTAATTACCTGAAGCCCATTTCCTATAGGCTCCATGCCCATAACTTTACCTCGTCTACTGTTTAAGTCTCCAATTATATCTCCAACATTTTCATCTGGTACTGTAATAGTAAGCTTTACTACAGGCTCTAATAGGGTTGGTTTTGCCTCAAGAACTCCTTTTTTAAAGCACTGAATAGCTGCAATCTTAAATGCTATTTCAGATGAGTCTACTTCATGAGATTTACCATCATAGAAACGCACTTTTACATCTACAACAGGATATCCAGCAAGAGGGCCTGCCTCCATTGCTTCTTTAATTCCCTTCTCAACTGCAGGGACAAAGTTTCTTGGAACATTCATACCAACCAGGGCCTCTTCAAATTCAAAGCCTTTACCGCGTGGAAGAGGAGATATATCAAAATGGACCTCAGCAAATTGGCCTGCACCACCGGTTTGTTTTTTATGTCTATAGATAACACCTTTTTTAGTTGCCTTAATGGTTTCTCTATAAGGGATCTTAGGAAGACTAAGCTCTGCATTTACACCAAACTTACGAGCCATTTTTTCCATAGTAGCA
>JAMONC010000117.1 GCA_027066725.1 Desulfobacterales bacterium | reverse complement strand
TAGGAAGAGTCCTTCTCTCAGATATATTGCCAGATGAAGTTCCTTTTGAGGCAATTAATAAGCCCATGAGGAAAAAAGATTTGGCAAAATTAATTGATATGTCTTATAGACTTGCTGGTGCTAAAAAAACGGTCATCTTTGCAGACCGTATGAAAGATATGGGCTATAGATTTGCCACAATTGCAGGGATTTCAATTGGAATTAATAACATGGTTATCCCTGTAAGAAAAGAAGAGATATTAGAAAAAGCCCAGGAAGAAGTAGAAAAGATATGGAAGCAATATGAAGAAGGACTTATCACTCAAGGTGAAAGATATAACAAGGTTATTGATATATGGACAAGGGCAACAGATGAAGTTGCCAAAGAAATGATGGAGGAGATCTCTGTTGAGTATCATAGAAGTCCAGATGGTAAAGTAATTACTACACCAAGCTTTAATCCAATTTTTATTATGGCAGATTCTGGAGCCAGAGGTAGTAAAGACCAGATAAGACAGCTTGCTGGAATGCGCGGTCTTATGGCAAAACCCTCTGGCGAAATCATTGAAACTCCTATTAAGGCAAACTTCCGTGAGGGATTAAGCGTTCTTGAATACTTTATCTCTACACACGGTGCACGAAAAGGTCTAGCTGATACAGCACTTAAGACAGCAAACTCTGGATATCTTACTAGAAGACTTGTAGATGTTGCTCAGGATTCTACTATTACAGAGGAAGACTGTGGTACAATTGATGGTATAGAAATGGGACACCTTATGGAAGGTGGAGAGATCATCCAGCGCATGGGCGATAGAATACTAGGCCGTGTTGCCTTAAATGATATAGTTGATCCTGTAACAGGTGAAGTACTAGTAGCTGCTAATGAAGAAATAGATGAAGAAGGTGTTAGAAAGATTGAAGAAGCAGGTATTTCAAGTGTAGAGATAAGATCAGTTCTTACATGTAGAAGCAGATACGGAGTATGTGCAAAGTGTTATGGTAGAGACCTTTCTCGTGGTAGAATGGTAACTTTAGGAGAAGCAGTTGGAATTATAGCTGCTGAATCTATTGGTGAGCCTGGTACTCAGCTTACAATGCGTACCTTCCACATAGGTGGTACTGCAAGTGGTAAAATTGAACAGGCAGAAATTCGCTGCCGTGGTGCAGGTACTGTAAAATATAGAAATATTCATGCGGTTAGAAACCCTGCTGGACGCCTTGTTACATTAAATAGAAATGGTGAAATTGTAATTATTGCCCCTGATGGAAGAGAAAAAGAGAAATATCCTGTCATTTATGGTGCAGAACTTCTTGTTGAAGATGGTGCACAGGTAGAAGGCGGACAAAAATTAGCTGAATGGGATCCATTTACAATTCCAATCCTTACAGAAGTAAGTGGAACAGTAAAGTTTGGAGACTTAATAGAAGGTGTTACAATCCAAGAAAAGGTGGATCCAATTACAGGAAAAGCCTCTCGTGCAGTTATACAGTATAAACAAACAGACTATAGGCCAAGAATATCGATTAAGGATGAAAGAGGAAGAACTGCCAAACTTCCAAGTGGAAAAGGTGAAGCAAGATATCTACTTCCTGTAGGTGCTATTTTAGTAGTAAATGAAGGAGATCATGTTGAGGCAGGGCAAATCCTTGCTAAAATCCCACGTGAAACAACAAAGACCAAAGATATTACAGGCGGTCTTCCAAGGGTAGCTGAATTATTTGAAGTTAGAAAACCAAAGGATAAAGCTATTATCTCTGAAATTGATGGTGTTGTCTCCTTTGGTAAAGATGTAAAAGGTAAACGTAGAATCATAATAACACCTGAAGTTGGTGAGCCTAAAGAATACTTGATACCACGGGGCAAACACATAAATGTTCATGAAGGAGATTATGTACGTGCAGGCGAACCCTTAATGGATGGTGTTATTGATCCTCATGATATTTTAAGGGTTAAAGGTATTAAGGCCCTTGCAAGCTATTTAGTTAATGAAATCCAAGAGGTCTACAGACTTCAGGGTGTTAAAATAAACGATAAACATATTGAGATAATTGTTCGTCAAATGCTTAGAAAAGTAAGAATAACTGATGTTGGTGACTCTATGTTCATGCTAGGTGAGCAGGTTGAGACATATAAATTTGAAGAGGAAAACGAAAGGATATTAAGAGAAGGTGGAAAACCTGCGACAGCAGAGCCTATGATCCTTGGAATTACAAGGGCTGCACTTTCTACTGAAAGCTTTATCTCTGCTGCATCATTCCAAGAAACTACAAAGGTCTTAACCGATGCAGCCATTGCAGGTAAGGTAGATTATTTGAGAGGCCTTAAAGAAAATGTAATTATGGGTAGACTCATTCCTGCTGGTACTGGTAGAGTTTACTATGAACAAAAAGAAAAAAGTCGCTCTCGTACAGTTGAGCGTCGCTGAAACTAAAAAATAAAAAAGAGATATAAAAGGGAGTATTGAGTATCTTTTCAATACTCCCTTTTTTTTAATCCTTAAATACACCTATACAAGGTATTTATCTAACTACTCAAGAACCTGTTGCACAGCTTTCTGAACCTCCTTTGCCAGGAGCAGGTCCAACAAGGTGTGCTTTTACTACTTTTACTCTGGTGTTGTCAGCAACTTCAAGGGTTACAACTTGATCAGTAATTCCGGTAATTCTACCAATGAGGCCCCCTGAAGTCATTACTTCATCACCTCGTTTTAGGTTCTCAAGAAACTGCTTATGTTGTTTTGCCCTTTTTTGTTGAGGTCTTATCAACAAAAAGTAAAAAATGGCAAAAATTAAAATAAGAGGCAAAAAAGAAATAATTGGATTTGCTGCCCCGGCATCAGCACCCTTTGGTGGTGCTCCCATTGCATAAGCTGTTGCTAATGAGAATAAATGATCAAACATAACTTAACTCTCCCTTCTTTTGTAAAAACTTTGTCTAAATTTTTCAAAATTACCATCTTTTATAGCTTGACGCATTTGTTTAACAAGATTTAAAAAATAATAAATGTTATGTATCGTATTTAAACGATATGCCAAAAGTTCCCTTGAAACATATAAATGCCTCAAATAGGCCCTAGAAAAATTGCGACATGTATAACAGTCACAATCTGGATCTATAGGCCTTGGATCATTCTTATAACAGGCATTCTTTATAACAAGCTTACCAAAAGAAGTAAATAACATACCATTTCTAGCATTCCTAGTAGGAAGAACACAATCAAACATATCTACACCCCTTGCAACACATTCTACTAGATCTTCAGGGGTGCCAACACCCATAACATATACTGGATATTTATCTGGGATCATAGGTCTTGTATAATCTATCACAGAAAGCATAACTTCTTTTGGTTCTCCAACACTAAGTCCACCTATGGCATATCCATCAAAATCATAAGATAGCAAATCAATAGCACTTTTTTCTCGCCACTTTTTATACATACCTCCTTGTATTATAGCAAAGAGTAAAAGTTCATTTCTAGTCCTTGCTTCTAGACTTCTTCTCCCCCATCTTGTTGTAAGCTCTACTGCCCAAGAGACTTCTTCCTCCCTTGATGGATAAGGAAGACATACATCTAAACACATCATTATATCTGAACCTAGGCATTCTTGTATATAAATAACCTTCTCAGGAGAAAAAAAATGGGATGAACCGTCTATATGAGATCTAAATTCTACACCACCTTCTTTTATTTTTGAAAGAGGAGCTAAACTATATACTTGAAACCCACCACTATCTGTCAATATAGGTAGATCCCAAGACATAAACTTATGAAGGCCTCCAAAATCTCTTATAAGCTCATGTCCTGGCCTTAAATAAAGGTGATAAGTATTAGAGAGAATAATTTGAGCACCACAATTAATAAGATCATCAGGACTTAAAGACTTTACAGTAGCCTGTGTACCTACTGGCATAAAGGCAGGAGTTTCAATTTCTCCATGAAATGTCTTTAAAAGCCCTAGCCTTGCTTTAGAATCTGGAGATCTTTTTATAACCTTAAAAGACACCTATCTAGACTACCTCTTATTAACTTAGGATTTTTCTTTTAATTTTTCTAAAAGACAAGAACTAAGCCCCTCAAAAGGACCATTTGACAGTATAACAACAACATCTCCTGGTAAAAGTTTCTCTACCATCATGTTACACAGTTGGATACCATCCTTGCCCAGGTATGCCTCTTTCCCCTTTTCTTTTAAATCATCTACAAGTTTAGGAGAGGAGAACCTATCTCCTTCAGGGGCTTTTTCTGGATTTGGTACTTCTCTAACAAATATAAGATCGGCATTTGATAGAGCATCTACATAAGAATTTTGAAAGATAGAACGCCTACTAGTATTTGTCCTTGGTTCAAAAGCAGCAACAAGCCTTTTAGGCCTATAAGAAGATCTTATTGCCTTTAAAGTTTCTCTAACTGCTGTTGGATGATGAGCAAAATCATCTATAACTGATATACCATTTATCTCACCTAAAAGCTCTTGGCGTCTTTTTACACCATGACAATTTGCTAATCCTTCTAAAACCGCATCAGGCATCACTCCTAACCAATGAGAAAGTGCTATTACACCAAGAGCATTTACTGCATTATGTTCACCAATAAGAGGAGTTTTTATCTCCCCCCATAACTTGTTTAGATAATAAACTGTAAATGTTGATCCATCCTTATTAGTCCTTAAATCTTCAAAACGCCACTGGGCATCCGGCCTTGTACCATAGGTCATAACCCAGCAAGGAGCTGCCTTTATCACTTCACAAACTCCAGGCCAATCTATACATGCAGCAAGCAGTCCTGTAGAAGGTATCTGTCTAACTAATTTTTGAAAGGCTTCAATAAGAGATTTCATATCCTTATATATATCCGCATGATCAAATTCAAGGCTTGTAAGTATTACTGCCTCTGGCTTATAATGCATAAACTTAGGCTGCTTATCAAAAAATGCGGAACCATATTCATCCCCTTCTATTACAAACCAAGGAGGCTCACCAAAATCAAACCCTGTACCAGTAAGTCTTAAGAGCCCACCTGCCATAAAACCAGGACGCCAACTATCTGCCCTTAGTATAGAGACAAGCATGCTAGTGGTAGTAGTCTTACCATGAGTACCTGCAACTACCAATGGCACCCTAGTCTCAAGGCAAAAATGTGCTATTGCTTGAGGAAAAGACATGTAAGGTATTTCTCTTTTAAAAACAGCTTGCGCTTCTGGATTATCTTTTCTAATAACATTTCCAATAATGGCTAGAATTGGCTCTGGATTATCAAGATTAGAGGGATCATAACCCTTAAAAACATCAATATTTAAACGTCTGAGCAAATCAGACATTGGTGGATAAAGATTTTCATCAGAACCTGTAACATTAAACCCCATCTGTTTAAGGATTCCAGCAAGTGCACACATTCCAGTGCCACAAATACCAAGTAAATGAATCCTTGATCCCTTAGGAGGTAAAGGTTTTTTAGGGTCTCTAAAACCCTGCTCGTTCATACCTTTCATTTTATAACTCTCAAATCAGTTTTTTATAATGAGATATATAATAACTTATTATTTAGTTTTTTCTATCTAAGAATTACCCCTTATTTTAAGGGCTAGTTCGATAAATCTCCTTGCCCAACAAGGCTTTGAAAGAGCATGGATATGTGTATAAGTACCAAAAACATTTTTATATAGTGCGCCTTCAACTCTACCATCAAAACCATGTCCTCTCTTTACCTTACAGGTAAAAACTACATTATCTTTTTTTTCTTCCAAATTAATTGGTTTAGAATAGTGAAACTCATGCCCTTTAATAATATCACCTTTTTTATAAAAACCACTATCTTTTTCAACTTCTAAAATTGTATATCCATGTCCTTGAGGACGTCTTCCTACAGAAAATGTCCACGGGAAGACCCCAACCATATCATAGTCTATACCTTTAAAAGAAATCTTTTCCCCTAAGAACATCAAACCACCACACTCTGCATATATTGGTTTTCCTTGCTCTACAAACTCTTTTATTGCCTTAAAAAGCCCTTGTCTTTCAATAAGACGTGAGGCTTGAGTCTCAGGAAAGCCTCCACCAATATATAAAGCATCTAAAAAAGAAATATCATCAGTCTCAAATGCATTCAAAAAATAGAGATCTGCTCCTTGTGCTTTAAGGGCTTCAAAATTTTCTGGATAATAAAATTGAAATGCAGCATCACGAAATATCCCTATTTTTACTCGCCTTAAATAGCCATCTTCTGGGATAGGATAAAGAGAATCTGTAGTAAGAGGCCAAGCTATATCCTTATTTAAAGAAGCAGAATCTATAAGTGCATTAATATCTGTATTTTCTTCAACTAGTTTTGTAATTACTTCTAATACCTCTTTTGCCTTAGGATGTTCTTCACAAGGCAAAACTCCTAAATGCCTCATGGGTAAAGGATCTTGTTTAAGTCTAGGTAAAGCCCCTAAAACTTTTATATCTGTATAACGCTCTATTGTCTTTGTAACTATAGATTCATGTCTATGTCTTGCTACTTGATTTAATACACACCCACATATATTTACATCTTGATCAAAGAGTTTACACCCAAGCACCAACGCTGCTACTGTACGGGTGATTTTGGTGCAATCAATTACTAATACTACTGGTAGATTGAGTAACTTAGCAAGCTCAGCGGTAGAACAGCTTCCAAATTCATCTACTCCATCATAAAGCCCTCTATTGCCTTCAACAATAGCAATATCTGCATCTCTAATATGTGTAAGATAAGAAGCACAAATTATCTTTTTATCCATTAGATATGGATCGAGATTATAACAATCTGCACCCGCTGCAAAACCAAGCCATTTTGCATCTATATAATCAGGACCCTTTTTAAAAACAGCAATTTTAAATCCCTTTTTAGCAAGACTACCAAGAAGTCCTAAAGAAAGAATGGTCTTTCCCGATCCTCCCTTAAAAGCACTTACAATTAATGCAGGGCATATCTTATTTGCCATAATAAGCGTTTCCCTCCTTACATAAAAAAACCCACTGCCAATTAGGCAAGTGGGTTTTAAAAAATAAAGGGGGCATGGTCAAGCCCCCTTATATGTACAATTTTTATCTATCACATTCTCTGCCCATCTCTCTTAGCATAAATAGCCATCTTAAATAAGAAAGTAAGTATCAAAGCACCTATTGCCCAAATACCTATTGCAATACCACATTCTGGAAGTGTAGGAGAATACTGAGTAATCTTTCCAAATGGGTCAGGGACAAAACCACCTATAACTAATCCAAATCCTTTTTCTAGCCACATCCATAAAAAGATAGCAAAACATGCTATTCCAAGAAGAACTCTGTTTCTTCTAAATGGTGGTACAAGAAGTATAAATATACCCAAAAATCCAGCTAATATAGAAGTCCTCATAAATGGTACTAACCTATGGTAACCTTCTAAGCCAAAGAACATATAAAGTAATCCATGTTTCTCTGCGGGGATATTTGAATAAAACGCTGTAAAGAATTCGCAGAAGGTAAAGAACATATTAATTACAGCAGCATAAAGTATAATTTTTGCCAATGTTTGATATGCATCTTCATCTGCTGGACGATAACCTGTAACTCTCTCAACTATAAATAAGATAAGAAGTAACAATGCAGGACCAGAACAAAATGCTCCTGCTAAAAATCTTGGTGCCATGAGAGCAGATAACCATAAATGTCTTCCTGGAAGACCACAGTATAAAAATGCTGTAACTGTATGGATTGCAACTGCCCAAGGCACACCTAAATATGCAACAGGAATAATCCACCTTGGAGGTGGAACACCTTTCCAATCTGCTAACATAGTATTATAGCCAACTATGATATTAATCAACAAATAACCATTAAGAACAATCATATCATAGAATAGCATTGAATGTGGAGTTGGATGTAAGACCATATTAAACAATCTCATTGGTTGTCCAACGTCCACAATAACAAATAATAAACACATTATAACAGCAGAAATTGCCATAAACTCCCCAAACATTACCAAATCTATAAATTTCTTATAATGGTGTAAAAGTTTGGGGATAACAACCATTAAACCTGAAGCGGCAATTCCTACTAAAAGAGTGAATTGGGCAATATATAAACCCCACGAAACATCTCTATTCATACCGGTAATACCTAAACCGGTAAAACACTGATAGACATAGCAGGCAAAACCTACTCCTATTACTGCGAGCAGGAATGCCACCCACATCCAATATCTTCTATCCCCTTGTAAAATCTTCTCTAACATAACGCCCTCTCGCTATATCAAATAAAACATTGATGGTTTGGTTCCAAGCTCTAATTTACGCCTTATACTAAAGCGTTTTCTAAGGACCTGCCTTAACTCTGAGTTAGGATCATGTAAATCACCAAAAATTATTGCCCCGACAGGACAGGCATCTACACAAACTGGCTTTTTACCAACATCTATTCGTTCATTACAAAAAATACATTTTTCTACAACACCTCTTCGTCTTGTAGGATACTTTGGATTGTAATGAACAATATGAGGTCTTGGATCCAGCCAGTTAAAGTTTCTGGAACCGTATGGACATGCAGCCATACAAAAACGACAGCCAATACATCTATGCATGTCCTGCATAACTATCCCATCTGGCCTTCTAAATGTGGCCTGAGTAGGACATACCCTTACACAAGGAGGTTCATCGCAATGATTACATAAAAGGATAAAAGGCTTATCTTTATAATCATCACTTACATAAGGATTTTCTGTATCTTCAAATGCATATTTATATAGGTCTTTCCAAATCCATTTAATTTCATGAAGAGGATTGTCATATTGAGGGATATTATGCTCATTAATACAGGCATCTATACAAATGCGACAATCCTCTCCGTTGGCAAGGCACTTTTTAACATCAAACGCCATTGCCCAACGTTTACCTCTTAATGCATTTTCAGACCTTAAATACTCCCCTGCCTCAACTTGGCCTGGGGCCAACAGCTCAAAAGCTGTACCCGTACCAAGACCAAGGGCGGCAGTTAACCCAGCTAATTTAAGAAATTCTCTTCTACTGACGCCCATCACATAGTCTCCTTCGTCATCATCTTATGTGGGAGTTCTTTAATTTTATTAGGCTCAAAATGACAATCCCAACAATATGGCTTTACTCCAAGATAATTATGACATCTATCACAGAATTTTGCCTTATTATCGTGACATCTTAAACATTCATTTTGCAAACTCATATCCCACTCTTTCCCCGTACTGCTCACATAAACCCTTTTTTCATGACGAACAACTTCATCGCGCCATGCATCTAATATATCCATGTGAGCAGCTCTCATATAAGAGAGTGGTTCTACGCACTTTTTATACTTTGTTGGCTTTATTGGTTTTGGCGCAGGAACCATTCTCCCCATTGTATAATAATAAGGGAAGAGCACTATAATCAAAAACACTATTAATCCGGGTATTATTTTATCGGCATCATACATCAGACTCATCCTCCGATGGCATTTCCGCTGTTGGTCTTACCAGCGGTTCCTGTCTTAAGTCTATATCTCTGGGTTTTTCACCAGGCATTACAAGGGCGTTACCAACCAACTCACATACACCACTGATACTGACACCCGGTACCCAGTAATTCATCAAAGTTGGTAACACAGCCCTATCAATTGCACATATAGCAGTCATACGGTTAACACCATATTTTTTGTGTACATAATCAACTGCATTAGCACGTGGAAGTCCTCCACGCATTCTCATTTCCATGAACTCATCTGTATTAAGACCTGCACCAGAACCACAACAGAATGTCTCAGCATATATCGTATTCTCTGGCATTTCATAGAAGTTATTACATACACTTTTTATGACATGCCTTGGCTCTTGTATAAAGCCCATTGCCCTTACAGGGTTACAGGAGTCATGATGAGTTACTACAAGATGATCATTTCTACTTGGGTCGAGATTTAATTTATCATGATAAATTAAGTCTGAAATAAATTCTAATATATGAATCATCTTAGTAGCTTTTGCATGTTCAAACCTTGTTCCTGTGATAGGACTTACAGGAACCTCCAAAAAGTCTGCAGGACCATTTAAGGTATTCATATACTGGTGGATAACACGCCACATGTGTCCACACTCACCACCTAAAATCCATTTAACACCGAGTCTTTTAGCCTCTGCATACATCTTGGCATTTAGCCTTTTCATCATCTCATGAGAGGTAAATAGACCAAAGTTACCACCCTCAGAGGCATAAGTACTCCATGTATAATCAAGATCAAGATAGTGGAACAAAAGGAGATACCCCATACAAGTATAAATACCTGGCTCTGCAAAGACGTCTGCAGAAGGAGTAATAAAGAGTATCTCTGCCCCTTTTCTGTTAAAGGTTGGCTCTATCTTAATCCCTGTAATATCATAGATATCCTCACACAAGAATTCTATATTATCTTTAAATGTGTGAGGCAATAGGCCCATATGATTACCAGTACGGAAGCTGTTTGCGACTGGCCCCATAATCCAGTTAATATTGATACCAATCTCAAGCAACAACTCCCTGGCAATCATTGTAATTTCAGCAGTATCTATTCCATAGGGGCAAAATACAGAGCATCTACGACACTCAGTACACTGGAAGAAGTAGTAGAACCACTCTTTAATTACATCATATGTAAGCTTTCTACCACCTGCCAGTCTACCAAGAATCTGTCCTGCCTTGGTAAACTCGCCCCTATAAATAGAACGTAAAAGCTCAGCCCTTAATACGGGCATGTTCTTAGGATCACCAGAACCAATAAAGTAATGACATTTATCAGCACAGGCACCACAACGTACACATATATCCATAAATACCTTTAGGGAACGAAACTTATGCAAGCGATCCCTAAAAGTCTCCAATACAATCTCCTTCCAATTATCCGGAAGCTTCCAATCTTCCTCATCAGGAGACCACTCCCTTGGGAAAGGAAGATCTAGTGCCTTTACGTTTTCAGGCCTTCCTGCATAACACCAGGTGCCTGGCTTAAACACAACCTTTCGATCCATCCACCACTCACGTGGTGGCCTATGGTCAATCTGTAATAGTTCTTGTGGCTTAGGAGTTTTAGCTGCCATTTTTTTATTCCTTCTCCACTGGTATTCCTGCCTGTTTCATAAATTCTCTAAACTCTTCCTCATATTCCTCATAAGGATGTGTCTTGACAGGATAGTTCCACGGATTGATATGTCTCTTATACCTACTATTGTTAGCCAAATTTCTAGTTGGACTTAAGAACACACCGCCCATATGCATAAGCTTACTAAATGGGAAATAGGCAAAGAGACAACTTACCAGGAAGATATGTACAAAAAATATTGTACCTATATCTTTTACTGGTGCATGGGGATGGAAACTTACAAGCCCCATTACCAACTCTTTTACCCCAACGATGTCTGTTCTCAAGAAATATCTCATCAACATACCAGAACAGACAATGGATATTATCAAAAAGAGAGGGAAATAATCTGCTGGCAGAGATATGTAACGAAGCTGTGGTATAAACAATCTACGACACAGCAAGAATAATAACCCTGCCAAAATCGTTAAATCAGTTAAATAAAGCTGAGGCAAGCCTATCTCAAAGATAGCATCTAAGTGATCCAAAAACTCTATTGGTCCAGGAATTGGCACTGTAGCAAGTCTAATATGACGAATCAAAATTATTAAAAAGGACCAATGAAATAACAAGGCAAATGCCCACAACCATTTTGTAGGACTATAACGTAAAATAGGCGTTCCATCAGGCAACTGACGAAAATCTATCCTTTTATTACGAAACAGTGATCTAAAGCAGAGCACTTCTAATGCCATACGGACAATCACTTCACCTGTAGTAAATGGATTGTCCCATCTGCTCTGCTTAAACCAAGGCAGACTCCTTTGCTGTCCAGCAGTAGTTGGAATCCTAAAAGGCACTGGCGATTGTGCCCAATATATGACGCGCCATATAAAACCAAGAATAAATATGGCAAACGCCACATAAGGAATAACTACCCCAAACAGCAAGTGAAGCCCTGCCACCTTGACACCTAAAATAGGTATCGCTATAAGCACCAGGACCACTATTAAGGGGAAAATAACTCTAGACATTTACTACCTCACTTCGCTCCATAGTGTTTAAAATTATTAATGTCCTTGCTGCTCACTATCCCTTCGAGACCCCACCAAATTAAGCTGCTCTCTTAAAGTCTTCATTTGTCGAAGGGACAAGGCAGCACTTGGACAACTTACACCCTCTAATTGCAAAAAAGGCCTCTTTTTTATCTCTTCCACTTTAAGCTGGAAGAGTTTTTCTCTACAACCCATATATATATCAAATGCAAGAAGAGCTAGTCTATCTATTTTAGTTTCCACATCTAAAAGCTCTTCCATTAGCCGAATATTATCTCGAAGCTGCTTAGCAAGTACTTCTCTTATGACTTTCTTTAATTCGAAAATAAAAGCTACAGCATCCCCAGGTACAAAATCCTGAACAGCCCTTACCCTTAAAATACTATCTAAAAATTCCTCTACCCCTTCTGAAGGCTCTTCAGTAATTAACTCCTTCACTAACCCCTCTATGCCACGAGTAATCCTAAAACCTACAGGATTAGCAAAGGGATCTTTTTTATTCCTCAAGAACTTAGCGCCGTCTTCAGGATAGGAATCATATACCTTATCTATCCATTTCTTTACTATTGTATGATAATTAGATTCTAGCAGTTCGTATATGTTGGCTTTGGTCTCTGAACCACCTTTTTTTCTTCCAAACATAAAGTAAGGTGCCTCCTCAACACCCAAATGAATCTCAATTCGCCCTACTTAAAGATTCCTATCCTATAAAAATATCTTTCATCACGAACGCCTATAGGCGCTATCTAATTAATTACTTTCACTTCTACTTGTCAATCCCCTAATCACAGTTATATGTGCTTTTTTAGGGGCCCCATAAAAAATCTATTTAATTTAAAAATATTCTAATATAGCACATCTAACTGAATAGGGGTTCATTATTTTACAGTCTTGGTGTTCTATAGACAAAATAATTCATGATGTCAAGTTTCTATAGTGGTTTATTAGAATCATTTTTTAATTTTTTATAAAAATTTTTCCGATTAAAATCTAATATTATTAACTGAACGCAAAAAATCACCCAAAAATCACCATAATAAATTAAATTTAAAAAATCATGCATTTTGATCATCTAAAGCACACGCAACTTTTATGTAATATTTTTTTATCTTTTTTATTTCTTCTTCATAAATATCAACAGGCCAAACTGCTCCACATTTACTACAGACCACCTTTGCATTACAGCATCTTCCTACAAGTTCAGCTACCGCCCCACAAGCCCTACAATAAAGTTTTGGCTCTTTCTCTATGTCTTCCTCTTTTTGACTATTTAGTTTATTAGTCATAATTTGACTCCAAAATTTTTTAATATATGGTACTTATATTTCGCCTAAATTATGTTAGGCTTAGCAATAAAATGCAAGGAGGGAACTTGTGGGGAATAAAA
>JAMONC010000116.1 GCA_027066725.1 Desulfobacterales bacterium | reverse complement strand
GCGGTCAGGGACGACATACTTTGGAACTAGCAAGACGAGGATTTAACAAATTAGAGGGGTTAGATCGTTCGCACTACCTTATTCAAAAGGCAAAAACACAAGCTAGGAAAGAGGGCTTAAATATTAAATTTAAAGAAGGCGATGCTAGAAAACTTCCTTATATACCCGATACCTTTGATATAGTTATGTTATTAGGAAACAGTTTTGGCTATTTTGAAACTATTCGGGATGACATGAGGGTTTTAAAAGAAATTTTCAGGATATTGAAGCCTTGGGGGCGACTTATAATTGATGTTGCAGATGGAGGATATTTAAGAGAACACTTTGAATCCAGTTCTTGGGAATGGATAGACAAAAAACTTTTTGTCTGTCGTGAGCGTTCCCTTTCTTTAGATAAACAACGTTTAATTACGCGAGAAATTGTTAATCATGTAGATAAAGGAGTCATTGTAGATCAATTTTATGCTGAAAGGCTTTATACTAAAAATAGCTTAGAAGAACTTTTAAAGATAACAGGATTTAACGATGTTACATTTCATGGTGAGATATCTCTTGATCCTCAACAAAAACATGATCTAGGAATGATGAAAAAACGAATCATAGTAACTGCCGTAGCTCGTAAAAAGTGGACTCCAACCAAAGTAAAAAAGAACAACATCTTTAAAAAGGTCGTAGTCATTCTCGGTGATCCAGCTAAACCTGATCCCTTGAAGCCTTTAGGAATCTTTGATGAAGATGATTTCTACACAATTGATCAACTCAAAGGAGCATTGAAAGAACTAGAACATAAACTACATTATCAATTTATATATCTTACTAACCATGATAACCTAATCCAGGATCTAATTAAACTTAAAGAAAAAGGCAAGGTAGATTTTGTTTTTAATCTGTGCGATGAGGGATATTTAAACGATCCTAGAAAGGAACTCCATATACCCGTTCTAATGGAATTACTAGGAATCCCATATACGGGTGCTACCCCCCAATGTCTTGCTTTTTGTTATGATAAGTCCTTAGTGAGAGGCATTGCAAAAGAGATGGGGATTAATATACCACACGCCTTTTTTATTAAACCAGAAGATTCAACTTTTGAACTTACATTTGACTTTCCTGTAATTGTAAAGCCAAATTTTGGAGACTCAAGCTTTGGAATTACAAAAAATAGTGTAGCATATGATATTGAAAAGCTAATGAATTCCATTTCTGAAATACGTGAGAAATTTGGATATGATAAACCCATCTTGGTAGAAGAATTTCTTTCAGGAAAAGATTTAAGTGTAGGAATAATAGGCAATCCACCTGAATCCTATCTAGTATTACCGATAATAGAAGAAGATTACTCAGCACTACCTGCAGGCTTCCCTAAGATATGCGGATATGAAGCTAAATGGGTTCCAGACTCACCTTATTGGAAGATCAAGTCTATTCCTGCTCAGTTATCAGAAAATACAGAGAAATGGATTATAGAATGCTGTCTAAAGTTATTTGAGCGTTTAGAATGTAGAGATTACTGTCGCTTTGATTGGAGACTTGATTCACAAGGTAAACCCAAACTCCTTGAAGTAAATCCTAATCCAGGATGGTGTTGGGATGGACATCTTGCAAGAATGGCAAAAATTATAGGTATATCCTACATAGAGATGCTAAGTATGATTTTGCAAACTGCCGAACAAAGATTTAAAAAGAGTTTAAAATAGCACCTCTATCAAAACAACAGGAAAATGAAATCAGTAACTTATAATAAAGACTTGTTTTTTAAAAAAATTTAATCTTTAACTGTATTAGCTCAGACTTAATCTGACAATTAGGACTTTTAAAAGTGAGTAGTGTAGGCTACCCTCCTAAGAGTTTCACCCAAAGAAATAAAAGGAGGAGTAGCCATGACCACTCAAGAAAAGCTTATCAAAAACAAACTTGGTTTGCTAGAGCTTGCTGCTTATCTTAAGAACGTTTCTGAAGCCTGCCGTGTCATGGGATATAGTCGTGATACTTTCTATAGGATCAAAAAGGCTTATGAACAAGGAGGCTTAGAGGCACTTTATGAGAAGAATAGGCGTAAGCCTAATCTTAAAAATCGTGTTTCTAAAGAAGTAGAAAAAGCTGTAGTAGAGATGGCTTTAGAGGATCCATCTTTAGGACAAAAAAGAGTAAGTGACGTCTTACGTAAAAAGGGAATATTTGTTTCACCAGCAGGGGTTAGAAGTATTTGGTTAAGACATGGACTAGAGAAGTTTGAAAAGCGTCTTAAAGCCTTAGAAGAAGTCGTAGCTAAAACAGGTGCTGTACTAACAGAGAGACAACTAAAGGCTATGGAAAAAGCAAAAGAAGAAAAGGTTGCTAAAGGAGAGATTGAAACTGAACATGTAGGCTATCTTGGAGCACAAGATACTTACTATGTAGGGACAATTAAGGGAGTAGGACGTATATACCAGCAAACCTTCATAGATACATACTCTAAGGTAGCCTTTGCTAAGCTTTATACAAGTAAGCACCCTATAAACAGTGCAGATTTATTAAACGATAGAGTAATCCCATTTTTTGATGAACATGAAGTAGTGATTTTAAGGATACTTACAGATAGAGGGACAGAATTTTGTGGTAAGCCAGATAAACATGAATATGAACTATTTTTAGCCTTAAACGATATAGATCATACTAAGACAAAGGCTAAGAATCCACAAACGAATGGGATTTGTGAGAGATTTCATAGAACTATTCAAGAAGAGTTTTATAGTATAGCATTAAGAAAAAAGATTTATTTAACTTTAGAGGAATTACAGAAAGATTTAGACTTATGGTTAGAAAGATACAATAAAGAGAGGCCTCATCAAGGGAAATATTGTGAAGGAAGGACACCAATGGAGACATTTTTAGAAAATTTAGCCTTGGCAAAAGAGAAGATACATTTTAAAGAAAAA
>JAMONC010000115.1 GCA_027066725.1 Desulfobacterales bacterium | reverse complement strand
TAATTTTGTATCATTTATACAATAACTCCCATTTATCAATTTTTCCAAGCTCCTACACCAAAGTCCTTTAATTCATCTGTAGATAATTCTACGATTTTGCCATGTGTAAGTCCTAAACATCTATCCATTTTTTTTGCAAGTGATAAGTTATGTGTAACAATAATTAATGTTGTATGATATTTTTTATTAAGATCAAGCATCAGCTCTATGACTTTTTCTCCGCTAGTTTCATCTAAATTACCTGTGGGCTCATCTGCTAATACTATCTTTGGAGATTGAACCAATGCCCTTGCCAAGGCCACTCTTTGTTGTTCTCCACCGGATAATTGATTAACAGGCATATTGAATTTGTTTTTAAGTCCTAACTCTTCTAATATTTTTGATGCCCTTTCATAGGCTATCTCTTTTTTGCTACCAGAAATTAAACACGGCATCATTACATTTTCCAATGTAGAAAACTCTGGTAATAAATAGTGAAATTGAAATACAAATCCTATTTCTTTGTTTCTAAATTTTGATAACTTATTGTCGGACCATAAAAATACATTTTTACCAAAGTGCTTGACTTCTCCTGATGAAGGCCTATCTAAGGTCCCAAGTATATGTAAAAAAGTAGTTTTTCCTACTCCAGATGCTCCCACAATACCTACTATTTCACCTGGCATTATTTTACAGTTTATGTCTTTTAAGACACTTACTTCTTGTCCGTCGCAACGGAATGATTTAAACAGAGATCTAACTTCTAAGGCGGCTACATTTTTGCTGTTTTTCATAATTTCAAAAGTATTAAAAAATAGAAATTATATGCTGCTCACCAATAACAAATATTGTTATCTCGTTCAATAATTTATTTAAGCAAGGACAGGTTTTATTTTCTAAAGTTATCATATAGATTATCCCGTTCTTAATGCAGTAGCTGGATTTATTTTAGCTGCTTGGTGTGCAGGATAAAGAGTCGCTAAAAAATTAATATAGCACTTGTGGCGATAATAATTACATCAGACGTATTTAATAAGATTGGTAGTGTATTTGTATAATAGACATCTTGAGGTATTTTTATAAATTTGTATTTCTTTAATAACTCACATATACTAATACCACTTATTGTGCCAATTAATGTACCTATTAACCCTACAAGAAAACCATTATATATAAATATACGAAGTATTTGTTTATCTGTAGCACCTATAGCTTTTAATATAGCAATATCTTTATTTTTTTCCATAACAGTCATTATAAGAGTACTTATAATATTAAATGCAGCAACTAAAACTATAAGAGTAAGTATTATAAACATAGCAAGTTTTTCTAATTTTAAAGCAGAAAAGAGATTTCTACTCATTCTTTGCCAATCAGTTACCCAAAATGGGAAACCAAGTTTTTCTTGTATTGCTTTAGCTATTTTATCTGCTCCATATATATCTGATACCTTCATCTCAAGTCCTTGGATTTTATTGTCCAATCCCATCAACTCTTGAGCAGCTTTTATTGGAATAAAGGCTAATGAGGCATCATATTCATACATGCCAGTTGAAATAATACCTACTACATGCACTGTTCTAATTTTAGGTAACATTCCAATAGGACTTATAGTACCAGTAGGGATAATAATTTGTATATTTTCTCCAACAAATAACCCTAAGGATTTTGCAAGTTGTTTGCCTATTAAAATAGGAGCAGGAGTACCTGGTTCATAGTCTTTTAGCGCAGATAGTCCTTCCCCAGACACTACTTCTCCTATGCTTATTACTTTTGATACAGAGTTAGGATCTACTCCTCTTATTAAGGCACCACTTACTGCACTTCCTGTAGAAAGAAGGGCTTGGATGTATACAAAAGGTGTAATTGCAGTAACTCTTATATTTGATGGGCGTCCAAATAATTCATCAATAAATCTATTAAACCGATTTCCTTCAGGAAGTTTTATATCTTTTATTTTTTTTTCAAGTACTTTTACATCGTCAAATGAGTTATTATAACTTCTAACAATTACATGAGCGGTTATGCCTAAAATTTTAGTTCGAAGATGGTTTTCAAATCCAGCCATAACAGCTATTACAACAATTAGTGCCATTACACCAACAGCAACTCCGGCAATGGATATGAATGTAATAAGAGAAATAAATCCTTCCTTTTTTTTAGCTCTTAGATATCTAAGTGCTACTAACCATTCAAAAGAGTTCACTAGAGTTTAACCTCACCTATTTTTGTATAGGTTTAAGAAGTGGGAATAATATTACATCCCTTATAGATGCAGAGTCAGTAAATAACATAACAAGTCTATCAATACCGATTCCTTCTCCTGCTGCAGGAGGCATTCCAATCTCAAGGGCTCTTACAAAATCATAGTCTATCTCAGGTGGAATTTCTTCATCATCTCCTCTATTTTTTATTTGTTCTTCAAATCTTGCTAATTGATCTCTTGGATCATTTAACTCTGAAAATGCATTTGCAATCTCTCTTCCAGCAATAAATAACTCAAATCTATCTGTTACATTAGGGTCTTGTTCATTTCTGCGGGCAAGGGGTGAAATATCTATAGGATAATGAGTAATAAATGTAGGCTGAATAAGCTTTGGCTCAACTAATTCATCAAAGAGTTTTGCCCAAAGCTTTCCGGTACTTTCTTGGCCAGAAATAGGTATTTCTAACTCTTTAGCATATGAAAGTAGCTTCTCTCTATTTTTTAAATCCTCCTTTGAAATATTTCCTATTTCAATAAGAGCCTCCTCCATTGTCATTTTTTTCCAAGGCCTTTTAAATGAGATCTCTTTTCCCTGATAGTTAATCACTAGTTTTTCACTATTGAGTTCTTTTGATATAAACTCAAATAGTTCTTCTGTTCTAATAATTAGGTCTTCATAAGTAGCATAACTTTCATAAAATTCTAACATAGTAAATTCAGGGTTATGTTGAATACTTATTCCTTCATTTCTAAAATTACGGTTTAGTTCAAATACCTTATCCATGTGCCCAACTAAAAGTCTTTTTAAAGATAACTCTGGTGCAATTCTTAAGAAAAGATCTATATCTAGAGCATTATGATGTGTTACAAAGGGCCTTGCAGTAGCTCCTCCTACAATGGTTTGCATCATAGGGGTTTCTACTTCTAAAAAACCATTTGAAGTAAAATATTCTCTAACGAGTTGAATAATCTTAGATCTTTTTCTAAATGTTTCTCTTACTTCTGGATTCATAATTAGATCGAGGTATCTTTGCCTGTATCTAAGCTCTTTATCTGTAAGTCCATGATATTTCTCAGGAAGTGGGTATAAGGATTTAGTTACAAGCCGAACTTTTTCTGCCTCTATAGTTAGTTCCCCGGTTTTGGTTTTAAATAGCTTCCCTTGAGCTTCAACAATATCTCCTATATCAAATTTTTTAAATATTTTATATTCTTCTTTTCCTATGGTGTCTCTTTGAACATGTATCTGCATCTTACCTGTATGATCATGGATATCAAAAAAGGTGGCTTTCCCAAAACGCCTAAGAGCCATTATCCTTCCTGCCACTCTAAAGCTAAGTTCTAACCTGCTAAGAGCCTCGTTGTCATAAGAGTCATATATCTTATGAATTGCAGATGCAATTTCTGCTCTTTTTACGTTATTAGGATAAAGATTTATCCCTAACTCTTCCAACTCTTTTGCCTTTTGACGTCTTTGTTTAATTATGACGCTTTCACTTTGTTGTTTTTTATTATCTGCCATAATTTACTCCCTATAAATATTTCTAAACATATCTTCATAAAGATCCATATAGCTGACAAACACACATTCTTAGTTTAATCTATCTAGAGAGTCAAGTAAGAAGAATACTTAGAGGTAAAAATGGATATCTTTCTTGCATTAAGCATAATGTATGCTGGCTTTATATTTGGTGCATCTAGCATCCCTGCCTATAAGCTTCCACATATATGTTCTGATCTGGATCCCAGTTTAATTCATGGCTTAGTATATGCTGGGCTTAGTATGTTAATATTTTTATGGCGTTATACAGGGAAAAGTAGTATGGGAGCATCCCTTTTTCAAGGAACAGTATTTGCCTCTTTTTATGGACTATTGGATGAAATTCATCTCCATTTTGTCCAGGGCAGAAGGAGCCTTCCTTCAGATTGGATAGCAGATGTTATAGGTGCATTTTTAGGGGCAACTACTATAGCTCTCATCTTTCTTATAGTAAAGTATGTTAAAAAGTATATTAAGCACCCATGAGTCAATAAGAGGTGAAGATTATGGAGAAGATTAAGGAGGGATCTGTCGATATTATTGTAAAGAAAGGAGATATTACAGAGGAAGAGGTTGATATTATAGTAAATGCAGCTAACAATAGGCTGCTTGGTGGGGGCGGGGTAGATGGTGCTATTCATAGGGCAGCAGGACCTTCTATGATGTCTGAATGTAGGAAAATAGGATACTGTCCTACAGGAGAAGCTGTTTATACAACAGCAGGCAATCTTAAAGCTAAGTATTGTATTCATACTGTTGGTCCAATATGGCAAGGTGGTTTTAAAAATGAGGAAAAACTTCTCTCTAATTGCTATATAAATAGTCTTAAGTTAGCAAATAAGTTAAATGCTAGTAGTATTGCGTTTCCTGCTATAAGTTGTGGTGTATATGGATATCCAATTGAAGAAGCAGCAAATATTGCAATAAATAGTATAAAGAAATTCTTAAGAACTTATCCAAATAATCTAAAAGAAATCAGATTAGTTCTATTTAATGATACTACATATAACGCATTTTATAGAGCTTTAAAAGCATAACCTTTTATTGATTGTATTTCTAATTTTTAGAATAAATTCATTACTTGATTGTCTGTTTTTATTGTTAATTATAGGTTTTCAAAATAGGAAAAATCATGTATTATATTTTGAAATGGGAAAGTATTATTTTTTCTTTCTTGATCAACTTTAACCCTAAGAGGGGAGGCTATAGGAAATGTTTAGTGTTGGTGATTTAGCTGTCTATCCTGCTCATGGAGTAGGTATAATAGAATCTATAGAAGAGAAAGTTATAGGTGGTGTTGAACAAACATTTTACATCATGCGTATTTTAGAAAATGATATGAAAATAATGATTCCTAAGAATAATGCTAAACAAGTAGGTTTGCGTAGTATTATAAATGACAAACAGGTAGAAGAAGTATATGCAATTTTAAAAGAGAAAGATGTTGAATTTACTCCTCAAACTTGGAATAGAAGATATCGTGAATACATGGATAAAATCAAAACTGGTTCTGTATTTGATTTAGCAACTGTATTAAGAGATTTATATATTTTACAAATGGAGAAGCCTCTTTCTTTTGGTGAAAAAAAGATGCTGGATACTGCCAAAGGATTATTAGTAAAAGAACTATCTATTGCACAAAACACGGAAGAAAAAAGGATAGAAAAGGATATTGAAGCTATATTTTCTCAACGTGGTAATGGTGCCTCTCCTAAACAGGATATAGAGATTCAACAAGATAGCGATCTAGATTTCTAATTAAGAAAGCCTTGTCTAGTATAACAAAATCTAAAGACCATATAATTGAAGTACCAAATAGTGCAATAGGGCAAAGACTAGATAAGTTCTTAGCTACATGTAAAGATCTTAACTTATCTAGATCTAGAATAAAAAAGCTTATAGAATTAGGAAATGTAGAACTTTTATCAAAAAGACCTATAAGTGCCAGTCTTAAATTAAAGGCTGGAGATAAAATTATTGTTAGGATACCTCCTAACAAATCATTAGACATAAAACCAATAAAACTTCCTTTAGATATCCTTTATGAAGATGAAAATCTTATTGTATTAAATAAACCTGCAGGACTTGTTGTTCATCCTGGCGCAGGTAATGAGGATAAAACATTAGTGCATGCACTTATAGCTCATTGTAGAGATTTATCAGGGATAGGGGGTGTATTAAGGCCTGGTATTGTACATCGTTTAGATAAGGACACATCTGGAGTATTATTAATAGCTAAAAATGATATTACCCATCAAAGGCTATCACAGGATTTTAAAGCTTCTAAGATAGATAAATATTATATTGCCCTTGTAAGAGGAAGGATGAGAGATATTTCTGGCCGTATAGACCTCCCTATAGGAAGGCATCCAATAGATAGAAAAAAAATGTATGCTCCTTGTGAAGGTGGAAGAGAGGCGGTAAGTATATGGACTCTAAAGGAGTCTTTTGAAAAAGCTAGTCTTGTTGAAGTGAAAATTCTAACTGGAAGGACTCATCAAATAAGAGTTCACATGGCAGCAATTTCTCATCCTGTTTTAGGAGATAAGGTATATGGTAAGCAATTAGACTTAGTTATAAAAAAAACTAGAGTTACATTCCCAAGACAGATGTTACATGCTGCAAGGATAAGATTTTTGCATCCTATTAAGAAAGAATTTCTTGAAATAACTGCACCCATACCGCAAGATATGTCAGAGAAAATTTCTATTTTAAGATCTCTATCCAGTGGAGATTTATAAATGTGTAAAATTATAAATATATTAGCTACAATTTGGGCACCTTTTGGTACAGTTATTGTAGTAATAAGTTACATATTTTTTGCAACAATTGCTATTATTATAGGTAGTGTTGCAGGTTCAGATATACCCCATAGTCTTGCTCGTATCTGGGCATTTTTGTCATTATTAGTATGTGGGGTAAGAGTAAAGATATATGGACAGGAAAAGATACCAAGGGATAAGGCCGTAGTCTTTGCTGCAAATCATTGTAGTCAATTTGATATCCCAATAGCCTATAAAGCGATACCAGTTCAATTTAGATTTTTGGTTAAACAAGAGCTGTTCAAGGTACCTATCTTGGGACTTGCTATGAAAATAGCTGGCTATATCCCAATAGATAGGTCAAAAGGAAGAAAGGCTTTAAAAAGTCTAAATGAGGCAGCTAAGAGGATTAACTCTGGAGTATCTGTATTAATATTCCCTGAGGGGACTCGTAGTAAAGACGGTAGACTTCAACCTCTTAAGGTTGGGGGAATAATACTAGCTATAAAAGCAAAGGTTCCCATAATTCCTATATCAATTAGTGGAAGCCATAAGGTGCTTCCTAAAGGAGCTTGGTTTGCTAAGCCAGCTAAAGTAAAGGTTGTAATCGGTGATCCTATAGAGGTATTAGATAAAGAGGGTAGGGCTCGTGAAAAGGATGATGTAATGTCAGAGTTATATGAGGCTATTAAGAAGGAACTTGATCCTGAAAACCAACCTATTAATAAATAGGAATTTTTAAAATATTCTACAATAGTTACGAATTAAAAGCATTACAAATTTTAACTTTTTTGTATTCAAAAATGTAAAATTTTTTGTATTTTCCTATTGCCTTTATTATTTTAATACCTATTTATTTCATACAAAAATCTAAAAAAATCATTTTTTTAATAAAAAAGGGGAGATGACGGGTGATACCAATACAGGATAATGTACCAAGAAGATGCCCACCTCTTATGACATGGGCAATTATAGCAGTAAATAGTATAATATTTTTTATTGAGATACACCTACCAAGGCCTGTGCTCCAAAAGGTCTTTTATACCTTTGGGCTTATTCCTAATCATTATACTCATGGTGCATGGCTTTATACACTTTCTAATGGTTTAGGATTTTGGCCTTTTTTTACATGTATGTTTCTACATGGGGGCTGGATTCATATCATAGGTAATATGTGGACCCTTTGGATATTTGGTGACAATGTAGAAGATGAGATGGGGCATTTTAAGTTCCTGTTGTTTTACCTATTATGTGGTATTGTAGCTGGTGTTGTTGAGGTAATAACCCTACCTAATTCTCCACTTCCTATGATAGGTGCTTCTGGAGCAATTGCAGGTGTAATGGGGGCATATTATGTACTTTTCCCACGTGCCAGGATAATAATTTTACTTCCTATATTTATTTTCCCATTCTTTTTTGAATTACCAGCGTTTTTCTATTTAGCATTTTGGTTTTTCGAACAAGTCTTTACGGGTACTTTAGCCCTTTCTGCTAAGGCATTTGCTGGTATTGCTTGGTGGGCTCATATAGGCGGTTTTGTCTTTGGGATGTTGACCCATAGACTATTTATTTCGCAACGAAAACCCTATCATCACTATAGTGATGAATATAGACCTTGGGGTATGCTTAGCCCCACAGATAGAAAATAAAATTTATTATAGGGGGAATAAATAAAATGAATTTTGCTGATCTATTTTGGCTGTTTTTTATTGCAACTGCTCTTCAGCCTATTTTAAAACAAAAGATGCTTGAGGCTGCAAGGCAAAGGATGATTGCAAAGATCGAAAAGCAAAGAGGGTCTCGTGTAATACTTTTGATACACCGTCAAGAGACGATGTCCTTTTTAGGATTTCCTGTAATGAAATACATAGATATAAATGATTCTGAACAGGTAATAAGGGCAATACACATGACAGACCCTGATGTGCCAATTGATTTAATACTTCATACACCAGGAGGACTTGTCCTTGCTGCTCTTCAAATTGCACAGGCAGTCAAAAGACATCCTGCTAAGGTTACTGCTTTTGTACCTCATTATGCAATGAGTGGTGGTACCTTAATTGCTCTTGCTGCAGATGAGATAGTTATGGATGAACACGCAGTTCTTGGTCCTGTTGATCCTCAAATGGGGCAATATCCTGCTGCTTCTCTTGTTAAAGTAGTAAAAGAAAAGCCAATAGACAAAGTAGATGACCAGACTCTTATTATGGCAGATATTGCAGAGAAGGCGCTTCGACAGATGAGAAAGAACGTAAAAGAGCTTCTTTGTGGTTGCGGAAGATACAGTGATTCTGACGCTGAGCGACTAGCAGAGATCCTTTCTCAAGGAACGTGGACTCACGATCATCCAATTACGTGGCAAGAGGCAAAAGAGTTAGGCTTACCTATAAAGACTGATATGCCAAAAGAAATATATCAGTTGATGTCTCTTTTCCCTCAGCCGGTTAAGAGAGAACCTAGTGTTGAGTTCTTGCCAATTCCTAGACATAGTGGTGGAAATGGTCAGGAAACTTCTAATTAATAAAAAATCAAAAATTCCTGTTTTCTAAAGACAATTTTTTATATTATAGTAAAGGGGTTTTGTAGTAAGGGCTTTAAGCTTTTACTACAAAATCCTTTTTTCAATATTAAAAATTAATAACTATAACTCTAGGAAGAAACTAATGGTAAATAAAGATGATAATAAAAAAGACAAAAGCTTCATAGAGGACCTGCCTTCTGCTGAAGAGCTTTTAAAAGCTAGAGGAATAGACCTAGAAAAAGACAAAAGTAAAAAGAAGCAGAAGAGGGAGACAGACTCCAGTAAAAGGACTATCAAACAATTTGATGCTAAATGGCATAAAAAAGACATATTGCAAGCAATTACTTATGTTATAGTGACTTTAATTTGTACTATTAGAAAGGGTCCTTTTTTAAAGGCTGCTTTTATAACTGCAAGGTATCTATTAGCATATTATATATATGGTATAGTTGTAGTTATGCTATTTATTGGACTTACCAAAAAACCCTTAAAATATAATCCTACAAAGAAACAGATTATAAAATGGGTTCTTTTTATGGCTGCCTTTTTTGCAGTTAGTCAGTTTGTACACGAAGGTTTTTTGATGTTTACAGGGCAGTGGCCTCCAAAATGAAAAAGAAGTTATTTTATCCTTTCAAAAATACAATAATATGGGCTGTATTTATTGGACTTGTAGTTATAATATTATTTTTTGAATTAGCTGTTTTAGTAGAATCAGTAAAGATAAAAGATCTTCTTAAAAACATAGCCTTACATCCAATTAATTCAAAAGGTTTTATTTTATCTCATAAGGCCCTTCTACAATTAGAACTTTTCACTTTTATATGTGGTTTTGCAATGTTTTTTTCTTTTTTTATTATACTTATAACCATTTGGTATATAAGCAGAGTTATTCCTCGTATAAATAGAGCTATTTCCATCCAAAGAGAAAGCTATTTAAGATATAAATTTTTTGCAGAAGCTCCACCGACTATTGGTATAATTAGGTTTGAGCTTACTAGAGGAATTATAAAAGACATAAACCGTACAGCTCTTAATCTTTTGAGAAGAAGTAGGGGAGAAGTTATAGGTAAAAGTATTAAAGATTTTATCTTGCCTAATAAAAGAGAGTTTCTTATTAAAGAGATTCAAAAGCTTAAGATGGGACAGGATCATTTAGAGTTTGAGCTTGCTTTAGTAGATTCATACGGCCAAAGTTATGATTTAGGTTGGCATATTGCCTGTCCCACTCTTGAAAAAGATGATGAAAAGACAGAGGCTTTAGCTTTTTTGACAGATATTTCAGAAAGAAAAAGGGCTGAAGCAGAACGTCTTGAAAAGGAGAGACTAAAGGGTGTTCTTGAGATGGCTGGAGCAGCTGCACATGAATTAAATCAGCCTATTCAGATTATAATGGGGCTATTGTGGCGTTTAGAGAAGGAATTGAAGGATGAAGAAAAGGAAATAAAACATCTTAAAAAGTTAAAGTTAGAAGTTGAACGTATGGCAGAAATAGGAAATAAGATATCAAATATAAGCAGTTATAAAGTAAAAGACTATGTTGGTGATACTAAAATTGTAGATATTGATAAGGCAATTCAGAAGGATGAAAAATATAATGGTACATGAGGTGCATATAAATGCTTATTGTCATGAGAAAAGATGCATCTAATGAAGAGATAGATGCAGTTATAAAAAAGATAGAATCTTTTGGTTGGCAGGCTAAACCCATTCCTGGAGGAGAAAGGACAGCTATTGGGATACTTAGAAATACTCAACCAGTAGACCCTGCCATTTTTCTCGGTATGCCTGGTGTAAGGGATGCTATAAGTGTATCTAAACCTTATAAGCTTGTAAGCAGGGAGATGCATCCTGAGGATACACATATACCTTTTGAAGGTTTTGAAATTGGCGGTGAAAAGCTTATCCTAATGGCAGGTCCTTGTGCTGTTGAGAGTGAATCTCAGGCATTTTCTATTGCGGAATCAGTAAAAGAGGCAGGAGCAAAGATATTTAGAGCTGGTGCCTTTAAACCTAGGACATCTCCGTATAGTTTTCAGGGGCTAGGAGAAAAAGGGCTTGAGATATTGGCAAAGGTTAGAGAGAAGTTTGGTTTATTTATAATATCTGAGGCAACAGATCATGATATTTGTGACTTGGTAGAGCAGTATGTAGATATTATTCAAATTGGCACGAGAAACATGCAAAATTATAGGTTACTTAGAAGAGCAGGTCAGGCAAAAAAACCTGTTTTATTAAAAAGAGGTATGTGGGCAACTGTAGATGAGTTTTTGATGGCAGCAGAATACATAATGAGTGAAGGAAATTCTCAAGTTATATTATGTGAAAGGGGTATCAGGACATTTACAACACATTCAAGGAATACTCTTGATCTAAATGCAGTTCCTTATATTAAGCAGGAGAGCCATTTACCAATCGTTATAGATCCAAGTCATGCCTCTGGTAGGCGAGATCAGGTAATACCCCTTGCAAAGGCTGGTGCAGCAGTAGGTGCGCATGGACTTTTAATTGAGGTACACAATCAACCAGAAAAGGCAATGTCTGATGGCCCTCAATCCTTGTTACCTGAGCAATTTAAAGAGTTGGTAAAACAGTTAAAGGAGATGGGATTTAAGATATAAGAATTAATGATGTTTTAAGGCTTGAAATAAAATTTTTAAAACTCTAAGATATCTTTAAATTTTTTGTTATGGTAGTACGGTGAAAGTAAAAAACTGGATGAAAAAAAATCTAGTTACAGTAGAGCCGACAGCAAATATTGCGCAAATTTTGTCTTTAATGCAAAGACATCTTATTAGACATATACCTGTAGTTGATAAAAAAAACTTAGTTGGCCTTATTACAGATGCAGAAATAAGGAATAACCTTTATGAAAAAAGAGATTTTGATGTTCAGGCTAAAGATATAATGATTTTAAATCCTGTTACTATTAACCCATCTGCGAGTATAGATCGTGCCTCTCAACTTATATATCAGTATGGAATAGGTTCTTTACTTGTTCTTGAAAGAAGAAAGCTTGTGGGCATAATTACTAGAAATGATCTTCTAGCTGCTTTTATGGAACGTTTTGGTGTACTTCGTCCTGGATTTAGATTAGATGTTATGTTAGAGAGTAGAGCAAATGCACTTGAGGAAGTAATAGCTATTGTCAGAAAACATGGGGGTAGAATAGTTTCTTTCGGTATTGAAATTCAATCATCTAGACGAAAGATATATCAAATAAGACTAGACAAGGGTAGTTGGCAAGAGATAGTATCGGCCATTGAAAAAGCTGGACATAAAGTAATTTCTATTTTAGAGGAAGAATAGATAATTGAGGTATTTTTATGGCCCATTTTCAGGTTGAAAAGACATATGATGAAATAAACGAAAAGATTAAACAAGGTAAAGTTGTGGTTGTTACTGCAGAAGAAATGGTAGATATTGTAAAGAGACATGGAGAAGTAGAAGCTGCTAAAAAAGTTGATGTGGTTACAACAGGAACCTTTTCTCCAATGTGTTCTTCCGGAGCGATATTAAATTTTGGTCATAGTGTTCCAGGGATAAAGGCATCGAAAGTATGGTTAAATGGAGTCCCTGCTTATGCAGGACTTGCGGCTGTAGATATATTTATTGGAGCTACAGAACCAAGAGAAGATGATCCCTTAAATAAAGTACATCCTGGAGAATTCTTATATGGTGGAGGACATGTAATACAAGACCTTGTTGCTGGTAAAGCTGTCTATTTAAAAGCAACGGCATATGGAACAGATTGTTATCCTAGGACTAAGTTAGAAAAAAGGATAACCCTTGCTGAGATGCCTTATGCAAGGCTTTTAAATCCAAGAAATGCATACCAGAATTATAATGTAGCGGTTAACTCTACTAAAAAAACAATTTATACATATATGGGCATGCTAAGACCAAAGCTTGGCAATGCTAATTATTGTACTGCTGGACAGTTAAGTCCACTATTTAATGATCCTTATTATAAAACTATTGGGATTGGAACAAGGATATTTCTTGGAGGTGGACTTGGCTATGTCATTGCTCCAGGGACTCAACATAATCCAGATGTTCCTAGAACAAAAAGAGGTGTGCCTAAACAAGCATCAGGCACTTTAATGGTAACGGGTGATCTAAAATTTATGAGTCCAAGATGGCTTGTTGGAGTAAGCATTGCAGGCTATGGCTGCTCTTTAGCAGTGGGATTAGGTATTCCTATACCTATTTTAAATGAGGAGATGGCTTTTTATACCGGTATATCTGATGAAGATATCATTACTCAAGTAGTTGACTATGGACATGATTATCCCTCTGGTAAGGCTCGTTGTTTAACAGAGGTTAATTATGCTCAGTTAAAAAGTGGTTATATAAAAGTCCTTGGTAAGCAAGTTCCAACAGCGCCTTTATCTAGTTACGTAAGAGCTAGAGAAATTTCTTTAATTCTTAAGGATTGGATAGAAAAAGGAAGATTTTTGTTAACTAAACCCCTAGAGCAACTTCCTATACCTACAAAAATGCAGGATTTACAAGATGAAGAGTTTAAAGAAGAGTAGATTGTTTTTTTAAATAG
>JAMONC010000114.1 GCA_027066725.1 Desulfobacterales bacterium | reverse complement strand
AGTAAAACAAAAGTAAAATTCCAACTATAAAACAAAGAGCTGAAAATACTTGGAAAACCTGGGAAAGATTCATAGAAAAAACCTCTTAACCAAGCCCTTTTACCCTATCTGCAGGAGAAATAATCTCTGTAAGACGAACTCCAAATTTTTCATTTACAACTACAATTTCTCCTTTTGCCATAAGCTTTTGATTTACATATATATCTGCAGGCTCTCCTGCCATTTTATTTAGCTCCACAACAGACCCCTGTCCCAATTGTAAAAGCTCTCTTATAGGCATTCTACACCTTCCAAGCTCAACAGATACATCCAAAGGAAGGTCCATAATAAAGTCAAGATTTGGATGTTCTATAGCTTCCTTATTGGGCTCTTGCCTACCATTGCCACTACTACTTTTAAATTCATTAAAATCAGCAGATTGAGCCTGAGGCTTACTAGGCTTCATCTCATTTACGACCTCATCTACACTACCATCTTTTATCGCTTTAGCAGCAGCAGCATCTCCAGCAGAAGCAGCCTCCTTAAATGCATCTGACCAGTCTATATTATCTGTTGAACCTCCATCTGCTGACTGTTGTTCATCTGGTGAGTTAGCATTAGCCTCATTATTTTGAGCACTTGTCTGGTCCTCTGTCTTTTGTTCAACTTTTTGTTCATTAGTATCTTCTTGGGGGTTATCTCCCCCACTATCCTCTAAACCACCTTCTTCCAAGAGCTTATCTAATTCCTCTTGGGTAAGCATATATCCTTCTCCTTTTTATATTTCTTCAGGATTAAGTATAAATTCTCTTACCTTAAATGCCCTTTGCCCTCTATGAAGCCCTGGTTCTACCAGAAGTTTTGGTTGTCCTTGAACAAGTCCTATAAGGGGTGAATCAATACTAGTATCTAGTTGAATTATATCCCCGGTTTGAAGATCAAGAAGATCCTTTCCTGTAATTCTTGCACTACCAAGTGGTATAACTATTTCAACCTCAGTAGCTCTAAGATTTCTAATAAGTTCTTGTTTCCATGCAGGATCAACAACCTCTTCTCCTTGAAACGTAGTTTGAAGTCTAGATTTTATTGGCTGAAGGTTTGTCATAGGGATACACATAGTAATTGCACCAGATATTTCCTCTAAATCTAGCTTGAATTTTGTAACTATTACTGCATCATCGTCTCCTGCTATTTTTGCAAATTGAGGGTTTATTTCATTTCTTACATATTGAATTTGAAGGGGATATATAGGCTGCCACGCCTTTTCTATATCGGATAAAAGAGAGTTTACTATCCGTCTAATAAGTCTTTGTTCAATAGAGGTGAACTCTCTTCCTTCAATTCTAGCCTGGCCAATTTTGCTTGCACCTAAAAATATCTCAACAATACAAAAGACAAGTTGAGGATCAACGACCAACAGAAAATGCCCTCTAAGAGGTTCCATTTTAAGAATATGTAAGTTACTTGGCACTGGAACTCTTCTTAAAAACTCCTTAAATGTAATAACTTCTGTTGGAGCTACAGAACTATCTACTACAAGCCTAAGTATTGAAGAAAGTGTTGAACGAAATCCTCTGTTAATCTGATCTTTTATTGCCTCAAAGGCAGGTAACTTTACCCTTGTCATTTGGGTAAAGTTAACAAAATCATAGGGAATTACTTCCCCTTCCGAGGGCTTATCTGTCTGCTCCTCTTGTTTTTTTTCTTCTGGTTTAGAAGAATCTGTTATATCATCTAGCCCGCCAAGCAGTGCATCTATTTCTTCTTGGCTTAGTACTTGACTCATATCCCTTTTTATATTCTCCCTTTATTGCACTATGAATTGTGAAAAATATACGTTTTTTACCTTATCTGGGCCAAGTAGGTGATTAAGCCTTGTAATAATTTGATCTCGTAATCTCATCTTTCCTTCTGTAGTAATAACATCATCCATTGTTTGGCTAGAAAGTAATATTATGATGTCATTTCTTATTGCAGGAAGAAGTTCATCTGCCTCTTTTTTGGCTGCATTATCTACTAGTTCTAGAGTAATAGTAGCTTTTAAAAAATGAGCTGCTTGAGGATCTGCCAAGTTTACAATAAAAGGATCAAGCGGCATAAAGACCCCAACTTTAGGCCCTTGCTCTTTGGGTTTTTGTTGTTTTTGTTCTTGCTTTATCTGCTGAGCAAGTTCTTTATCTGAAGGTTGCGAGAATAGTAAAAAATAGGCGGCAGCTCCACCTGCTACAAGTATTAACACCACACCTATTATAATAAAAAGTAGCAACTTCGACTTCTTCTTCTTAGGCTCTTCACCCTCTTTATTTTTATCCTTTTCTTTTTTTGCCAAGGTAAGTGCCCTCCTTAAAAATTAAAAAACAGTAACATTTCGGGGGATTAACATGAGCAACCCCTGTGCCACTATATAGGCCTACTATTTCTATATCGGAAGCTAGTGGTGATTTTTTCGATAAAAAGGCTATTTTAAAGACAACATATAAAAAGAAATCCTTCTTATAGGAATAATCTATTGAGGGCTGTTATTACAAATAGTGTCAAATATTTGTCTATTATTTAATTTTAGATCTTATCTTTTCTATAATAGAGGTAGTTGATCTTCCTTTTAATAAAGGAATTCTTTTTACAACTCCGCCCCATGATTTTACTTCTTTTGCACCAACGATTTGCTCTTCTGGCCAATCTGCTCCTTTTACAAGAACATCTGGCATTATGTTTAAAATTAAATTTAAAGGAGTTGGATCGTCAAAAATCACAACATAGTCAACAAAACTTAAAGATGCTAATACAAATGCCCTATCAAGTTCAGAATTGATAGGTCTTGTATCCCCTTTTATACTTCTAACAGATTTGTCACTATTTAATCCTACTACTAAAAAATCTCCACAATCTCTAGCTTGCCTTAAGTAATCAACATGTCCAGCATGAAGAATATCAAAACAACCATTAGTAAAAACACAGCGTTGCCCTAAACGCTT
>JAMONC010000113.1 GCA_027066725.1 Desulfobacterales bacterium | reverse complement strand
AGGAATTGTAACATGTATTTCTTGTCATAGAGCTCACGGTACTCCATACCCAGATCTCCTTCGTTGGGATTACGATCAATATTGTATAGCAGGTGGTACCTATACTGCTGATCAGTGCGGTTGCTTTAAGTGTCATACACAAAAGCAATGATTAGGGGGATAATGTTAATAGGATAATTAAAAGGCCTAATTGGTTTAACACCAATTAGGCCTTTTTGTTTTTTTATTTTTCCAGCCTCTTGTCATGGAGGATATAGAGAAAGGGGGGAGCTTATGGAAAGGCTGGATAAATCATTACTTATTTTTTTAATAGGAATTTTTATTTTTTCTTGTATATCTATAAAGGTTTATGCAATGGTTTCTGGGCAGTGTGCTAATTGTCATACTATGCATAACAGCCAAGGTGGTTCCCCTATGGCTATGACAGGGAATAACACTGCCACTAAATTATGTCATGAAGATCTTTTAAAAAAATCTTGTGTAGGATGCCATACAGGAACTAATGCAGGAGTTATCGGTAGTTCTCATGGAAGTACTCCATATGTATTTAGTACTACAGCTCCTATATATGGAGTGAATACTTTAGCTGGTGGTAATTTCTATTGGGTGTTAAAGGACCCAACAAAAGGTCATAATTGTCTTTCTATACCTGGTATGCAACCAGATCCTTTTTTATCTGAAGCACCAGGAATGCCTGAAGTGGCCTCTGGAGCAAATTGTGCTGGTTGCCATCGTCGTATAGATAGTTGTATGAGCTGTCATAATCCCAAACATCACGCAAATGATAAAATATCTCCAGTAGTAGGTGAGGAGGGAGGATTTTATCGATTTTTAAATTCAAGCTATCATCCAAGTAATAGTACTGGAGTTATAGGGATTGAAGATGACGATTGGGAATATACTGTGAGTTCTTCTGATCATAACGAATATATGGGATGTAATAATCTATATGGTAAAGAAGATAATTCTATGAGTAACTATTGTGCCGGTTGTCATCAACATTTTCATGGTATTCAATGGACGGATACAAATGGTAAAGTCATAGCAGATGGTAAGTCTCCTTGGTTTATGCATCCAACAAGTTTAGCTTTATCAGATGCTACTGGAGATGAATATCAGTACTATAATAATGGAAATGGATATTCTCCTTTAGCGCCAGTAGCAAGAGATCCTAATAGATTGCTTACAATGACCCATTCAACTTCTCAAGTCTGGGTTAAAAAGGGTGAATCTGAGGGAGATCAAGTAATGTGTTTATCTTGTCACAGAGCCCATGGGTCTCCTTATCAAGATATGCTTCGTTGGGATTATAAAGCTTGTATTTCAGGCACAGATAATTCTAATTGTGGCTGTTTTGTATGCCACACTACAAAAGATAAATAAATTAAAAAAGTAGGGGGATATCCCCCTATTTTTTTAATCTTACAAAAAGATTAACTTTATAACTTTACATTTAGGAGAAATTTTTTAAGATTAGAAATGAATTAAAATTCAATTTTTGTGTATAATAATGGTAATAGTATAAGTTCAACTTTATGTTAAGAGAGGTAACTACTAAGAAATGGGGAGTGGAGGGATAAAATATAAAATATATATTGTTATAACCATAAGTTTTATTTTTTTTATTACTATCAAATCTTATGCTCTTCCTATTGGATTAACTGCCAATTGGCAGTATAATATAGATCACGATAAGACCACTACAAAAAGCTTTTTTCAATCTTATAGCCTAGATTTCAATAAATTTTTAAATCCTGTAATTTCATTTAGTGGTAATTTGAGATATACAAGAGTTTGGAGGGAAGGTCATATAGATGAACTTATTGCTCCTTTACTTAATTTTGGATTAAACAATGATATATTTAGATTTTATCTATCTGCTTCAGGAAGTGATAGGAAAAGCACTGGAACTCCTACCTATAGCTACAGATCACTGTCTGCAGTATGGTCAAGTAATTGGAGAAAGAAATGGGTTCCTAATTTAATGTTTACAATAGGGAAAAATTGGAACTATGATAATTCTGATCCTAAAACAATGGATATGACAAGTAAATATTTTGGGACAAATGTGAGCTGGAGTTATTTAACTAATAAAATATATTATAATTTTAATTGGAATAAGACAACCAATCATATTTATGATACGGAATCTACTACCAAAAATCATTTTGTTAGATTCCAGACATCTCATAGTTTTTTTGAACATAGATTATCATTATATTTCTCTCAGCAGTTTATGTATACTTCCTCTACAACATATGCTACTCCTATTACAGGTACATCATATATTAAACAGATAAAAATCGATAATATAGAGGCTAATAGTACTACAGCTCTTAGTGCTGCTCCTTATTTAATAGATGGTATTACAAGGCCTACTACTACTTCAGGTACAAGTTTAGATGTTCCTGCAGGTTATAAAGCTACTTTATCTATACAGTATATTTATTTACAAACTGTTAATTTAATTTATGTATACACATTTTCTGATATAAGTAGTTTTGCTAATAATTTTGTATGGGATATATATACAAGTAATGATGGAGTAACATGGACACGTGTAATAACTGGAGCTCAATTTACTTATAATAAAGTACAGCAGAGATTTGAAATATCAACTAATACTATTAAATCTCAATATATTAAAGTAGTAATGGATCAACCAGTATTATACGACTTTTATATTACAGAAGTACAAACTTATCAAATAATATCTTCTCCTAATACAACACCTAAATTTACTTCTATAAATAGAAGTTATATAACTAATTTGACCTTATCTTATAAAATAACACATGATCTTATAGCTTCCTATAATTTATATTGGCGAAGAAATTTAGTTTCAGAGTTACCTACTTACAAGAATATAATAAATTCTGCTAGTATAAATTGGAAATACTCTAAATATTTTTCTCCTACTTTTAGTATAAGTGAAAATATTAATGATAATGGAGTTACTAAAAACAGAATAAGAACCTATTCTATAAGTAATACTTCACAATTTCTTCCTACATTATATACTAATATAATAGCAAGTAGAAGTGATAACTATAAAGATGCTTCTAAACAAGCTACTACTAATTATATAACCTTAACAACAGCAGCTCAAATATATCCAGACTTAAGTACTACTTTGAGAGTTGGTTATTCTGATACTAAGAACTATCTGGTAAATACTACTGTAACTGATGTATTAAATTGTGGACTTGATATAACTATGAGACTAACTCCTAAATTAACTTTAGGATATAATGGTAATTATAATAAGATAGTTAAAGGCTCAGGTAATGATTCTTATACTAATATGGTTAACTTAACTTGGAGAGCTTCTCCAATTTTTTCCTTTAAAACAAATTATTATAGAACGTGGAGTGAGGGCGCTGAAACAACTGATGGAGCAGGAGCGACTGTTACTTTAGCTCCTACTCATAAAACTCAAATGAGTTTTATTTATAACTGGTCTAGTGGCACTTCAAACATGCAAAGAGTAATAGGATCTTTTTCCTGGACAATCAGTAAATACTTTAACTTAAATCTTAATGGAAGTTATACTAAAATAAATGATAAAAATGCATGGACTGCTAATGGTCAGTTTGTTGCTAGATTTTAAGTGATTAAAAATTAGGGGAGGATTGATATAAATGAAGAAGTTTAAAATTATTAACAGCCTTGTAGCTTGTATAATAATGTTACTACTGACAGGATGTGGAGTTTCTCTAAAAGAGAATGTAAATTCTTTTTTAAGACCTAATGTAGATATAGGTTATATAAAAAAAGTAGCGGTATTACCTTTTACTAATCATTCCAATGATAAATTGGCAGCAATTAGAGCTAGAGATATAGTTATCACTCAAATATTATCTAGAAATATATTTGATGTAATTGATAAAAGTATTGTAGATAGCGTGTTACAAGAAGAAGCTATTGAACCTGGTTCCCCACTTGATAAGGCTATTATAAAGCGATTGGGTCAAAGATTAAATGTACAGGGACTTATTTTGGGATCGATAGATCAAGCCGGCTATGAAAGAAATGGAATGTTTTCATATCCAGTAATTTCATTAACATTGCGTTTAGTAGATACAAGATCAAGTTTAGTATTATGGCAAGCTAGTGGCTATGATAGTGGTTATTCACTTATGAAAAGACTTTTTGGGTTAGCACCTGCCGATCCCTATGAGGTAACATTGAGACTGGTTGATAGTTTATTAGACACTATACCATTAGGAAAGTAGTTATCAAATAGGTAAGAATGTCTATGAATAAAGTGAAATATACTCTAGTTATAAGCATTATTTTAACTATATTTCTACCTTTGACTGCATTAGCTCAATCTATTAATAAGATTGCTATATTGCCTATTCAGGATTTAACTCACGGTGCCAATGGTGTTAACTTTAATTGTACTAGGTTATTAGAGAAAAATTTATCAAAGCAAGGTATTATTGTTATTAATAATAAACAAGTTATGGCATCGTTAGTCAAACATAGAATAAGATGGACTGGCTTTTTAGATAGTTATAATACATATTTATTAGGACAAGAACTTAAAACAGACTATATATTAATTGGTACCATATGCCAGTATTCTAATAGAATAGAACCTAGAGTTGGAATGACATTAACTTTACTAAATACTAAAACGAGTAGTAGTATTTGGGCATGGGTGGGTTCACTATCTATTAAAGATTTTATTCACCCATTGGGTTTATTTGAGCCTAAAAATGCAGCAGAGTTATTACCTTTATTAGTAGAAAAAGCAGTAAAAAATTTTCCTAAAAGATTAGAATTTACACAAAATGTTTGTCCAAATTGTAGTATAAGAAATGTAGTTGTTCGTCCTAGATTTATTAGGTCAGGGCAAGATGTAACTTGTATAGTAAGGGTTAACTCCTTGGGGCATAAAATAATCCCAGTATTTAAATTACAGATTAATAATACCTTTATAAAATTAAAACTTGTTTCTCATAATGAATATAAGGCTATTTTTATGGGACCCATAAAACAAGGCTGTTTCCCTCTATATCTAATTTATCGAATAAATAATAAAACTTATAGGATATACGTTGGTAATCTAACAGTAGACAATGAGGCTCCAAAGGTAAGATTAATTGCTAGAGGAATTCATATATGGAATGCGGTTGCTTTAAAAAGAAGGCTTGTAATATTACCAAGATTAAATAACCCTGAGCCTATTTCTAGATGGCAAATAGCTGTTTGTACTTTAGATGGAGAAAAGATCTTAAGTCAAGATGGTCCAGGACCTTTACCTTCTAGATTTTTCTGGAGAGGACAAGATGCTTCTGGTGCAATGGTTGCTACAGGTGTATATAAAATAGTTCTTGATATTTGGGACATGGCAGGGAATAAAGCAGAGGCTAGTATAAGAGTGGCGGTTATAAGAACCCCTCCTCAAATAAAAGTTAGTTCTAAAATAACTAATAATAAGCTTCTATTAACAGTTAAAAATGATACAGATATACCATTAAGTTTTTGGAGATTAGAAGTATTTCAAGGTGGGAATTTATTGATTACAGAAGTTGGTTCCAAGCTACCAGTAATTGTAAAGTTATCTATTCCTCATAAAAAGTTTACAAGACTATTTTGTATAGTTACAGCTAGAGATATTTTTGGTAATATTACCAAAAAGAAATTTACAAAGACTTTTATTAATAAGAATGGTAAAATAAATTCTTTTAAGAAAACCATTAATAGTAGCGGTTGGACTACAGAATTTTGATATGAAAGGGAAAATGAAGAAGTTATATTATTATCTAACATTATTAATATTTTTATTGATTGTAAATGGTTGTAGTATATCAACCTTTCCTAATGTACAACTGCTTAATTGTCCTAGTAATTCTATACAGCGTATAGCAGTTCTTCCGTTTAAAAATGATACAAAGTTTTCACAAGGGGGGGACATATTCTATAAGGTATTTAGTGCTCAATTGATTAGTTCTAATTGGGTTAAAGTAGTTCCAGAAGGAGATGTAAGGTCTATTTATAGACAGTTAGAGATATTCCCTGGGCAACAACCCAATATTCAACAACTACGGATTATCGCAAGTAGATTACATGTAAGTTATTTGATATTGGGTAAAGTATTAAAAATGGAGGAAAAAAGAACAAGACAAGGTGAAATTGATCCCATTATTTCTGTATCCCTACAGATTATAAATGGCAAAACTGGTAAGTTAATATTGGTTACTCATCATTATAGAGAAGGAGAAGCATATAGAAAAATAATGCATTTTGGTATGATCGATACAGTGACAAAATTAGCAGCGGTTATGTCGCATGAAATTATAGAGAAATGGGAAAGGGATCTAAATGAATGTATATTAAAAGATTAATTAAGCTATTATTATTTTTGCAACTGGGACTAGTCATACTCACTCCAAATCTTTTAGCATGGAATTGGCCCTGGGAATTTCATCACAAAGGTAATAATGCTAAAGTATTGGTAAGGATAAATGGTATATCTTACACTACCTTAGATTTTAAACACTGGTGGGATAATTGGCGTGATCCTAATACTCCGTTTCCAAAAACTCCGGATCCTTTTATTAATTGGTTCCTTTTAGTTCAAGAAGCTCAAAGAATGGAGTTATATAGGTCTCCAGAATATAGACATAAGGTATTAGTATTTTTAAAAGTTCGTTCTCTCTTAGCCCTAAAATATTATGCTGTTGATTCTAAAATCCATATTACTGATGAACAAGTAAAAAGGGAGTATTTGACCCATTATTGCCCACTATGGAATATAGCTATAGCCTTTTTTAAGAATAAAAAAGATGCTCAATCAGCTTACAAGGCTTTACTTTCAGGTAAATTAAAATTTTCCTCTCTGGCAAAGAAATCTAAAAATATTGGGTTAGAATTTGAATATAAGGAAGGTTGGGTACGGCCTATAAGTTGTCCTAAAAGTTGGAAGAAAGTTGTTGAGCGTCTTAAGGTAGGAGAGATTGGTCCACCAATACCTATGGGTAACGGTTTCATAATAATAAAACTTTTACAGAAAAAAGGACCTAATGATAAGGATTTTAAAGCGTTAAAGGCAAGAATTAGATTTGAGATGAGGAAACGTCAAGAAGATATTTTGACTAATGAACTTATAAATAAATTAAAGAAACATTATAAAGTTAAAGTAGATTGGAAGCTACTTGAGGTCATTAATCTAGGGAAGATGCCACCTAAGATTTTAAATGCTACTTTAGTTTCTACTTCTAGAGGTAAAGTAACTGTTAAGACGTTTGTCGATCTATTAAAAAAAGAAATTACTTATAGAGAAAGCCTTCATTTAGGAAAAGAAGGATTAGAACATATGAAGTTAAGAATATTAAATGACATGTTAGGACAGACCCTAACAATGTGGTATGCTCTTGATCAACATTATGAAAAGCGTCCTCCATTAAAATGGATTTACCGTTTTTATTGTCAAAATAGACTTATTAAAGAATTAGAATATAAAGTCCTTTATCCAAAAATTAAAATTACGGATAAAGATATAGAAAATTTTTATAAGGCTCATATAAAACAATATACAATGCCAGAATCTGTAAGTATAGCTGTTTTGATGCCAGAGACAGAAAAGTTAGCTAATAAAATATGGAATAAAATATGTACCGGAGAAGACTTTTTTGATGTTGCTAAGCAGTTTTATCCTCATGGAGTAAAAGTGAGAACTTTTCCAATAAATCATCTTGTACCTAAAATGAGAAAGCTAGTGAAATCTTTAGCTATAGGAGAGGTAAGTAAGCCTGTTTATATTCGTAAGCATTGGATGATTGTAAAACTTATAAAAGTAATTCCACCACATCCTGTTCCCTTAACAGATAAGATTAAAGAACAAATTTATCAAAGGCTTTGGGAGCAGAAATTCAAAGAAGTAAAATCTAACTATATTAAATTGTTACGCAGTAAATCGACTATAGTGGTATATCCCAAGGTCTGGAAAGAGCTTGTATTAGAGATAGGGAGCAAGCATGAAAAAAATAATAAGGCTACAAGCTAATAATAAATACTACCACTTTATTTGTGTACTATTAATTTTAACATTAGCTTCATGTATATCCATTGGTACTAGAAAGCCCCACCGTAAGACTTGTATTCAGTGTCATCCTAAGATGGCAAAAAAATTTCATGTAGGTTATATCCATAAACCTGTACAAGAAAACAACTGTGAAGCTTGTCATTTACCACATGGTATTATTGGGGGGATATATTTAAGTCAACCACAACCAGATCTTTGTTTCCAATGTCATAAGAAATTATCTAATATATATAATAAAAAATATATTCATAAACCATTAAAAACTAAGCGATGTACAACGTGTCATGATCCTCATAATAGTAAGTATAAATATCTTCTAAAAAAGCCTTTGAAAGTTCAATGTTTTATTTGCCATGATCCTAAACCTTTTCACAAAAAGTACGTACATCCACCAGTATTAACTGGATGCAATACTTGCCATGTTCCTCATTCCTCCAATTATCCATATTTACTAAAAAATGAACCTAATAAGCTTTGTATTAAATGTCATAAGCTAGGGGATAATGGATTAAAAAAAGAGCATTTTGGATTACCTGTAAAATCTGGTTGTATATTATGTCATAATCCTCATAGTTCTAACTCAAAGGCTTTATTAAAAGCGACAATTCATCCTCCTGTTAAAACAGGACAATGTTTAAAATGTCATAAGTTAACTCCGAATGGTAAATTTTTATTATTAAAACCTAAAAATAGACTTTGTTTTAATTGCCATTATAAAACAGGACTGAATAATATTTCAGGTGCACATAAGCCGTTTTTAAAAGATAAATGTTGTTCATGTCACTCTGTTCACGCAAGCAGTTATAAATTTATGCTTTCCAAAGCTCCTAATAAGTTATGTCTAACATGTCACAATAAGGGCATTTCATCTAAACAAAATAGGTGGATAAGCATCCATCCTCCTGTTAAACATGGAGATTGTTTAGCTTGCCATAGAGGACATAGATCCAATTTGCCTAATTTATTAAAACTTCCTCCTAAAAAGCTTTGTTTCTCTTGTCATAAAAGTAAAGATTTTATTTCTGAAATGTTTGTGCATCCACCAGTACAAAAAAAGCAGTGTCTTTATTGTCATGATCCACATCAATCTAAGTTTTCTAACTTATTAAAGACTAACGAGGCAAAGCTTTGTTTCTCTTGTCATAAAAATATAAAATTAGAAAGAGGAGAATATAGTCTTCATACTCCCTTTGCTAAAGGCAAATGTAGCGATTGTCATAATCCACATCAATCTGAAATCCCTAAATTATTACTCAAGCCAGTGACTAGAGGAGCGCTATGTTATAGTTGTCATAAAAATTTAAAAAATGTTCGAAGTGGAGAAAAACTTCATATGCCATTTGCTGAAGGTAAGTGTATAGATTGTCATAATCCCCATGCTGGTATGTATGAATTTCATATGAAGCAAGAACCTGGTCAGATTTGCCTAGGATGTCATGGTAGCATTAAATCTGACCTAAAAAAGCGCTATGTCCATGAGCCTGCTGCAAGATTGGACTGTATTGTGTGCCATAGTGCACATGGTTCACCACATAAATTTTATCTATTGAGTGCTCAGCCAGCTCTGTGTTTAAGATGTCATTCTGATATCTCTAAATATTGGACAAAAGGCGTTGCCCATAAACCTGCAAAAGACAAATGTACTACTTGTCATTCTCCTCATGGTTCTTTATATCCTCATTTGACAAAAACAGCTTTAGGAACATTATGTACAAAATGTCATAATGAAAATAGTGCATCTTTTATCAAAGCACATTATGGTATAAAACCCAAATCTAATTCCTGCCTTGATTGTCATGATCCTCATGGAGCGCTAGAGAAGGATTTATTATATCAATATAAACATAGTCCATTTAAAAACGGTAAGTGTATCTTGTGCCATCCTCGGAGGGCTAGCTAATGGCTGATTGTATGGATCCAATATCAAGAAATAAACATATAATAAAAATTATACTTAGTATAATAACTTGTGTTGTTGTTATATTATATTCTTATAACAGTTTTTCTTATTCAAAGAATATTTGTTTTAAATGTCATAAAAAGTCTCAATTTGCTGGTAAAGTAATTCATCCTCCAGTAGCAAAAGGTGAGTGTGTAGTTTGTCATAATCCTCACTGTTCAAAATATAAAGGACTATTAAGATATAAGGAGGCAGAACTTTGTTATAGTTGTCACAAAAAAGAAAAGCAAATATTTGCTAATGGTATAGAACATGAACCTGTACGGAAGGGGCAATGTCTTACATGTCATAATCCTCATAGTTCCAATTTTTCCTATCTTATAAATGGGAAATTATCTAATAGATGTTTTAAGTGTCATAAAAAGCTTATTAGACACTTTGCATATATTCATCCTCCATTTAGAAATGGTAATTGTATAGCATGTCATGATCCACATCATGCTAACAATAGTCTATTATTAAAAGCAACTGCTGATGATATTTGCTTTTCTTGTCATAAAAAGATTAAGATGTTAAAAGTCCATAAAGGTTTTCCATGTAATAATATAGGTGATTGTTTAAGTTGTCATAGTCCACATGGAAGTAATAACAAATATATGATGAGAAAATATTTACATAAACCTTATAAAGAAAATTGTTCCATTTGTCATAAAAAGGGTAAAGTTACAGCTGAAGACTGTTTAAGATGTCATAAAGATATTTCAAAAAAGCTTCTGTCAATACATAATCATTTATTAGGTGCTCATGGTAATGGTTGTATAATATGTCATAGTCCGCATGCTGGAGACTCAAAGTTTCTTTTGAGAGCACCTCAAGTTCTTCTTTGTAGAAAGTGTCATGAAGATACATATGAACGAAATCAAGATAGCTTATATGTTCATCCTAATATATCAAACTGTGCTGAGTGTCATCAAGTACACGGTTCCTCTAGATTAGCTATGTTAAAAGAAGATGGTAATAAGGTATGTACAAGATGTCATGAAACCCAAGGCAAGTTTACTCATCCAATTGGAGCGCAGGCAAGGGATCCCCGAACAGGCCAAGAGATGACATGTGTAACATGTCATCATCCTATGGGAACTAATTATAAATACGAACTAAAACTTAGTGGCAAAGAAGACTTATGTATTCAGTGTCATAGAAATTATTGAGGTAGGTATTATGAAGAATATTAAATGGAAATGTGTGATTGTTTGTATATGTTATATAATATTAAGGACTATTTCCTGTTATGCTCAAAATACCCCTTGGCACTGGATATTAACATTAAGAGGAGACGCTTCAAGAAAATCAATGGATATGCCTTACTCTCTTTATGTAGATAAAGCAACAAGCCGATATTATGTAGTAGATACTTATAACAATAGATTATTATCTTTTTCTAAAAAAGGAAAATTTTTACATGCATTTAGTGCTAATCAAAAATTGAAGCTTCCAATGGCAATGATTCATGATAGCAATAGTATTTTATGGATAGTTGAAAGAGGTAAGAATGCTTTAGTGAAAATAAATTTAAAGACAAAGGCAATAAACGTATTCCACTTAAAGTTTCATTCTATGGAGTTGTTCCCTGATAGAATGCATGAATATAACGGTATTATTTATTTATTGGACAAAATGACTGGGAATATATACGCTTTTAGTAAGGAATTAAAATTATTACATTGTTTTAAAGCCCCTAATTCTAGTTTAGGCTTTATTGATTTTAAAGTAATGAGAGGTGCTTTATGGGCTTTAGCAATGGAAGATCAGAGCATATATAGATTTAATCTTAATGGGGACTTGATAAAAGTGATACATCTTTCTAAAAAAATGGAATTTCCTTATTCTTTAGCTATTGGTCCCACAGGTATGATTTATGTTGCTGACAGGCATAAAAATTGTATATTTGTTTTTGATGGTAGTGGGGAATATAGATATAGTTTTTTAAACTTAGGTCAGGATCGTGGTAAAATTTATTATCCTTCTGAGATAGACTTTGATCCATGGGGTCGTCTTTGTATTGTCGAAGAAGGTAATGGTAGAGTCGAGATATTCGGCCGCTAGGGGGTGAATATGCGGACGAAGCTATGTAATATTCATATATTCTTTATGGTGGTAATGTTTATTGCTACATGTAGTTATGCTAAGGTAACGGGACAGTGTAGTAATTGTCATACAATGCATAATAGCCAAAATGGACTTTCAGTTAGTAAAAACGGACCAAATGAAGAACTATTAAAGGATACATGTATTGGATGTCATACAGGTACTAATGATGGTACAAATAATACTCCTTATGTCTTGAGTATTTCACCTCCTAATTATGGAGTAAATGGAACTGGTACTACAGGGAATACTCTTGCAGGTGGTAATTTTTATTGGGTAGCTTCTTCAGGAGGAGGAAATGACAGGTGTGGACATAATGTACAGGGTATTTCACCTACAGATGCAACCTTAGGACTTACACCTCCGGGAGGATCTCCTCTTTCTACAGAATTAACTTGTGCAGGAACAAATGGATGTCATGGAGATAGGTCCATACAGGATCAATATAAAGCTATATATGGCGCACATCATGCTCATGTAGATAGTGGCTGGCAAGATGGTTCTACTGTAGCCAAAAGTTATCGTTTTTTGCTTGGGATTCAAGGTATGGAAGATCCTAAATGGGAGTATCATCCAGATCAATACCATCATAATAAATATTATGGTGTAGATAGATCTACAGAAGCTGATGTCTCAGGTACTATAAGTCATCTTTGTGCAGAGTGTCATGGATATTTTCATCATGGTACAGGGCAGATAGCCCCGGATATTCCACATGGAGTATGGCTTAGACATCCTACAGATTTTGATATGAATGATGTAAAAAATGGTACAGAATATCAGTATTATAATGGTGGAACAGGGGTAGACAATCCTTATAGTGTTATATCTCCAGTGGCAACTTCTGATACTTCAACTACTTTAAATACTGTTGTGTATCACCAAAGTGGTGACGCAATTGTTATGTGCTTATCTTGTCATAGGGCTCATGGGTCACCGTATCCTGCAATACTTAGATGGAATTATAAGGCATGGCCAGGCCCTGGTGGATATAATGGTTGCGCTGTTTGTCATACTGCTAAAAATTAAGGGGGGGTATATGCTGAGATACATACTTACAGCTACCCTTTTAGTTATTTTATGTTTGTTTTCTACGTATGTATTAGCGGGAGGATACTTGGATTCTGCACATGGGTCTAATACCTATGGAGTAGATAGAACTGCAACAGCTAATTTAGGCTATGCACAAGGTAATTGCGCTCACTGTCATGAGATGCATGCTAGTATTGGTGGGGTAGAACCTGAGCCTGCCTCCGGTAGTCCTTCTGCTTTTGCTTTATTTGCAAATAACTTTAATACGCTACAGACGCTTCATCCTTATACTCAAAGTGATGATTATTGTTTTTATTGCCATACTAGTGTAGATTCTTTACAAGTTGGTGGAATCATAAATAAAGATTATAGTGCTACTTTTGCTGGAGCTCCTGAAACCGTTACTAGTATTTTTGATCAATTTAATGAGTTATCATATCATAATTTGTATGATATATATCGTTTTGCTCAAAATACTTTTCCTTCAT
>JAMONC010000112.1 GCA_027066725.1 Desulfobacterales bacterium | reverse complement strand
CTTGAAATAATTATTTGATCAGTTCTAAGAGCCTCATCTAATTTAGTGATAAGTTCCCCCATCTGATCTTCATAAAGGTTCATAAGAGCTGTTTCAGAATCTTCATCGCTTAAGTCATTACCCTTTAAAACTTCCTGCAAAGAAGTAGATAAAACTTGCGATAACTCTTCAACAAAATTACGATTATTTTTTTTATCTAAATCTTCTTTTTGATCTGCTTGCTTTTGTCTTTGGACAATTATATCTTCTATAAGTTTTAAAATATCAGAGATATCATGAGATTCCTGTTGATTTTCAGATACATCTCGAATTAAAAGTTTAACTCTATCTATACCTGTAAATAAAGTAGATATAATTTCTTCATCAACAGACACAGTATTAGCTCTAACTAAATCAAGTAATTCTTCTATCTTATGAGCTAATTTTGAAGTTTTTACTAAACCCATATAGCCTGCAGCACCCTTAAGACTATGAATATTTCTAAAACATTCATCGATTAATGATCTATCAGAAGGATTACCTTCAAGATATAACAAAATAGGCTCAAGTTGCTGAATATAGTCTTCTGCCTCATTTACATATTCTTGCCACATATTGATATCTACTTCCATAATCAACAACTCCTAAGTTAAACTGTTAAACAGCCCATTGTGCTATAAGATTACTCATTGACTCTATATCTGCCTTCTCGTCTTCTAATTCTTGTCTTAAAATGTTATCAATTGAATTAGGAGATAGACATGTTTGAGGATCTTGGACAATAATTTTACCGCTTCTCTTTGAAACCTCTTTAAGTCCTTTTTCTATCTCAAGTTCAATCCCACTTAATAACACTATACAAAGTCTGGGACCAAATGCTGCTGCTGCTGTAGCAAGCAATTTATTAGGATCAAAATTACCGGGATTCTGACTAAGAGCTGCTCCATGACGGTCAGCTACAACCTGCCAAGCCCTATCCCAATTTGCCAGCCAACACTGACCAGAAAGAAGGGGACCACCTGCCTTAAGAGCAGATACTGTCATTGCACTATATTTATCTAAAAAAGAAGCAAGAGGATCAACTAAATCAGGTACCATATCTTGAAGAATTACAACAGACATAGAATCCAATGGCAAAATAGAAGGAAGTAACTTTTGAATTTCAAGTATTCCTCCTATACCACCACATATAATGACAAGTCTTGTAGCTGGAAGTCCAGGTAACAATTTAGTAGTTGGGACTTTGGGAAGCCTTGCCCTCCTAATTCTATCTATACACAATGATCTTGACTTTTTTATATCTTTTATAAGTCTTTGCTGATATATATCCCAGCTATTGGGATCTTGTGGTTTAGGTACAAAGTCGATAGCACCTAGACGTAAAAATTCTAAAACCTTTTTAGAACCTTTAACTCCTAAACCACTTATAATAATTACAGGGCAAGGGGAACGAACCATTATATGCATAAGGGCAATATCTCCACTCATAACAGGCATGTTAACATCTAAACATAATATATCTGGCTGATGTATATCTAGCATTTCAAGAGCTTGTCTACCATTATAAGCCTCTGCAACGACCTCTATGTCTTTTACCCCTGAAATAGCATTTCTTATTGCTTTACATACAATAGGAGAATCATCTACAATTAATACCTTTGTAGCCCTAGATTCCATTGTTAATCCATTAGATTTTGCCCTTTCATCTGCAATTCTAAGAGCTTCTATTAAAAGAAAATTCCATGGGACATCTATAGTGGCTTCAGGAGGTGATGCTTTTTTAAGCACAAACGAACCAGATCCCCAACACATAATCTCATAGAATGCTTTTTGCCCTATAACATCACCAACTTGAGCATGAACGACGGCACCTGAATCAAACCAAATAAATCCTTCTAAATCATTATGTCTTACAGTTAAGACTTGTTTTCTACCTGCTAAACAACAAAGCTGTATAATATCGGCAAGAGCAATCCCTTCTATCCAACCATTAAATTCCTTACTTGGCTGTTCAGATAAAAGTATGTCTATCTTTTGAGTCATCTGTACAGACATCATTGATCATTATCCTTTGGTGTCCAATCGCCAATGAATTGAGTAAGTTCTAAAAGACCTTTAGAATCAGCTTTAAAATTTTTTAATACAAAGTTAGCCAATGAAGGATCAAGACAAGTACAAGGTTCTTGCACGATAAACTGACTCCCTACTTCTGAAGCCCTTTTAATTCCTTTCATCCCTTCTTCTTGTCCAGAAGAAAGTACAATAGTAGAAATTTTATTATTCCATCTATCTTGTTTATCGAAAAATATATCAAATAGCTCAAAAGACATACTTTTATGAATTAAATGAAATAATATTTCACCTTGATTATTAAAAGATAGATACAATCTGTCACTAAGACCTGCAAAATAGATGGTTCCTTGCTCTAAGATACCCTCTTCTTTAGACTTTAGTCTTTTAACAGGAGGCAATACGAAATCTTTTAAGTATTCAACAAATGCATCTAAAGGTTGCTGTGCACAAGACATCATAACTACAACAGGGACCTTAGGAATCAATGAAAGAGAAGGTAGAATAGAAAGTATAGAGGCATATCCTCCTGTAGCAGCAAATATTAAAATTATACCTTTGCTGTTATTGCTTCCTTCATAAGAGCCATCTTTTAAATGTTCCTTTTTGTTAGTTAAAGACTTTAATCTTAAATATTTTGTGATACCTACTTGCACTCTCGCAGCTCTTTTTATTCTTGATCTTAATAGTTCACGATGTTCAACTAGACTTTGCCCAGAATCACCTCCTGGCTTTTGTAAAAAGTCAACTGCTCCATATCTTAAGGCATCAAAAGTTATACGAGCACCTTCTGTAGTAAAAGAGCTAAGCATTAAGGTTGGTTTTAGGTGTCTAATCATAATATGTTTTAAAACAGTTAATCCATTCATACCAGGCATCTGCCAATCAAGTGTACATACATCCCAAGAAACACTAGACATCTTATCCAAGGCTTCTTTTCCATCAGCAGCTGTTTCAGCTACTTCTAACATAGGATCACCAGAAATAATTCCCTCTAAAGATCTTCTTACAAGTGGAGAATCATCTACAATAAAAACCTTAATCTTTCTTTCCGTTTCTTGAGTACCTATATTTTTCTCCAATGTATCCATTTAGATCACCCTATGCTATTTTTATTGTTTTAAAATCTCTATAGCTTTATTGCCTATAAAAGAACATATCTGTTGCTCATTATAAGGTAATAAATTTGTAACTTTTAAAGCCTCCTCAGAGGTCTTTGGGAATACACATTCTTTTGGATCAAGTATGAGTATATTGGCTCCTTTGTCTTGAGCCTCTAGAACGCCTTCTATCCCATCGTTTGTATCACCACTTAGTAATACAACAATCAACCTTGATCCAAATATATTTGTGGCTTGCTTAATTAATAAATCCAATGGATTCAAACGCTGTGCAGGTAAGCTGGGTGTTAGCTTTGGACAAAAAGAATCTCCAGAATCAACTAATTTCCATGCGAATTCATAAGAAGCAATATAACAATGACCCGGCTCAATAAAGGAGCTTGAGCCTACATGTATCTTCCAAGGTAATACTGCCGATAACTCCCTAACATAGGGCAAAAACACGTTGGAATCTATTTCTTGTAAAACAACAACAGAAATAGGCAGAGTTAATTCCAGCCGAGCAAGTAATCTTAATAAACAACCTGAAGATCCAATATGTGCTCCAATTATAACTACGATTGGAGAAACATTACTACATACCAATTTATGTTTTAATTTTTTATTAAAAAATCTCGCCCGTTTAATTGCACTTAAATTAGCATATACTGCTTGTTTTATCTTTTGGTGTAGCCGTACTATCTCCTTGTTTAGCTGTTTTAATGCCATCCCCTCTGGTTTTGGGAAAAAATCTACAGCGCCTAACCTTAAAGCATCTAATGTAACTGAACCATATTTTGAAAGTCCACTTAACATTACAACAGGCTTGGGACCTCTAATCATAATATGCTTAACTGCTGTAATACCATCCATAACAGGCATATCTACATCCATTGTAACTACATCAGGTTCAAGTCTGTCTATAGCCTCTAACGCCTCTATACCATTTGATGCTGTGCCAATGACCTCTATGTTATCGTCTTGAGCTAATAAATTAGAAAGGGTCTTCCTTACAAAAGGAGTATCTTCTACTACTAACGTTCTAATTTTAGATCTTCCCACCCTTAACCTCCTAAAAATCCCTTAATAAGGAGTTATTATTTTTTAAAAATTAATTAGTCATTAAAAGTTCACCCCATGATTCTATGATATTTTTCTTCTTTCTTTTTAAAGCTATAGCGATCTGCTTCACTATTTCACTATGAAGTTGTAATTTTTTGGGGATTAAAATTTTTCTAGGGTTTATATCAAGATCCCAACTTAAACCCACTTTTTGTGCTAAGGCATCTGCTAAAAATACAATAGAAGCAACTTTATCATATGGACCTGCAGAATTTGGATTATGATGAGATCTTATGACATTTATAAGCATGTCACTAAAACCCCATTTTGCTCCCAAAAAAGCCCCTATTTCTGTATGAAAAATTCCTAAAGAACTCTCTGCATCCAAAAACGAAACCCTTTCTTTTTCCATATAATTTATGAGCTCTTTTAACTCTTTCTCAAAACAGCAAAACATTACTGCACATCCAATATCATGTACTAAGCCTGCAGTAAAAAGTTCGTCAGCATCAAGTCCTGGAACTTTTTTGGCTATCATTTGACTTGCTATTGCAGTACCAATTGAATGGAGCCATAGATCTTTTAGATTAAGATTATTAATAGTAACATTAGTAGGAAAGGCACTTGTAAGACTAAGTCCTATTACAATATTTCGTACCTCTTTAAATCCAATTAAAACGATTGCTTTTGAAACACTACTTATCTGGCGAGCCCTTCCATAATAAGGACTATTAGCAATTTTTAACAATTGAGCAGTTAATACAGGATCTTCCCTTATAATTTCTCCTAATTCTTTAGCAGAGGACTTATCATTTTCAATTTCATTTAATATACGATTTAAGGTCTCTGGAATTATAGGTATATCTTCTAAAGTTTCTAATCTTTTAACTATAGATGAAAAAGCCATATTAATCCTCAATCTTAAAAGGATAATTTATTCGTGTTCTGCTTCGTTTATCGTCTATCACATAAATGAGCTTAAGAAACACGTATTAAGTAACAATTCAAAGATTTCAGCAACTTTAATGTATAAAAATGCCTAGTCGATAAGAATGATGAGACTGAGAATTGGATAAATAAAATAAGAAAAGGATATTTTCTCTTTTTAGGAATAAAAATGGGTGATCTTATTTTAAATACACCTATTTTGGAACAAACAAAATCAGAGATAGATAGTGCCCTAATAGATGCAGGGGTTACCGCAGTTCTATTAATTGATAGTGCGGGCAATATAATAGCAAGCTGTGGAGATAGAAGCCAAGAAATCGATACCACAGCACTTGCAGCACTTGCTGCAGCAAACTTTGGAGCAACTTCTCAGATAGCAAAGTTAATAGGAGAAGAGGACTTTTCTTTATTATTCCATAAAGGCAAAAAAGAAAACATCCACTTTGCAAGGATAGGAAATGATTTAATTCTTATAACTATATTTAACGATGAAGTCTCTCTAGGTTTAGTGAGATTACGAATATCTCAACTTTCTGAAACGATAAAAAAACTTTTTGAAGAAAAGGAAAGCGGATCTTAATGACATGGCCCTCATTGATTTAAGTAAGAGGGAAATACACTGTAAAATTGTATACTATGGCCCTGGACGATGTGGGAAGACTACAAATTTGCTCTACATATACAATGCCATGCAGAGCAATGTTAGAGGTAAGCTCCTAACTATAGAAACTAAAGGAGATCGTACACTTTTTTTTGATCTTCTTCCCATTCATTTAGGTAAAGTTCAAGGGTTTAATATAAGGATTCAACTCTATACTGTCCCAGGGCAAACAATCTATGAAGCAACCCGACGGTTAGTATTAAAAGGGGTGGATGGATTAGTATTTGTAGCAGATTCTTTACGTGTACGCCGTGCCAAAAACATAGAAAGTATGGAAGATCTAAAAAAGAATCTTAGGACCTACAATTTAGACATAAAAGATCTTCCGATAGTGCTTCAGTACAATAAACGAGATCTAGTTAAATCCCCAATTCCAACGCTTAGTGTAGAAGAACTCAATCAAGATCTAAATCAAGAACTTAAAACTGTAGCCTTTGAAGCCTGTGCAACCCAAGGAATTGGGGTTTTCGAAACTTTAAAAGAGATAAGTAAAAGAACTATTAAATATGTAACTGCCAAAAACCTTTTAGGAGCTTCTAGGATATCTATGAAATCTAATCATATGGCACGGCCATAAGGAGGCATACTATGACAATAGAAAACTTACCAGACCCTAATGATTTTACTAAAGAAATAGAGGGAACAATAGATAATCTTTTTAATCCTACTAAAAAAATTGTCATCGATCCTCTAACAAATGAAATTAAAGAGGTAGAAGAAAAAGAGTCTGAATTAGAACTAAAAGAAATTACAAAAGAAAAACAATCTAAGATAGAAATAGATAAATCAAATAAAGATGATTCAGAAATAGAAATGTCGGTTAAGGATTCATCAGATGACCTTTTATTAATTGATGAAGAAAAACAAGTTAACATAGAAGAAAAATTTTTAAATACTGACGAAAATCTATTAGAAATAGAACCAGAAAATATAGACAGTATAGAGCCAGTAGAAAATGACGAAGAGCTTGAATTTGAATTAGAATTGGAAAATGAAGAAATAACAAATAATACATTTGATGAAACTGATAGTTATAATGATGAAACACTCACATTAATTGACAAACTAGAACAAGTAGTACTTACTGTTGAGTGGGAAATAACACCTAAATTAGTTGAGGAAGCTCTAAAAATAGTTAAACAGTTAAAAACCCAAATTTCTGATGATGGTGATAATAAAATAAAATCTATAGAGTTATTAACATTAATGGAAGAAATAATTGAATATCTTTTAGTATCTCCTGATAAACTACCAACTAATACCCCTATAATTCTAAAGAAAGGTGTAAAATTTTTAAAATCTTCATTTAAAAATGAAGACTTATCTGAAGTAGAAGTCAAAAATATAACTTCTGAATTTAAAAAATTATTAAATAATTATAAAGACTCTATACAAGAAACAAATAAAAAGACAACTAAACAAAGTCAAACTAAATATAAAACCACAACAGAAGAACAATCTGAAATGATAGATACTAGAATTAAAGATCTACTATTAGACACAATTAAAAAACAATTAATCATTTTAGATGATTGTATAGATAAAATAATACCAATAGAACAGACATTACATAAAAGTAAAGAAGCTAAAAAACTATATCTATTTCATAAGACATTAAGAGAAGAATTAGAAAATCAATATAACTATATCATTAATAACTTACAAAAATTTGATTTACTACCTAAACAATTTCAACAGAAAAAGAAAAGAGATTATGTAGTTAAACCTATAAAAAATTTAATAGAAAACGAAAAAAAGCCTTGCCCTTGGACTCGACTACTAGGAATTAACTGGAATAATAGATTCTCTGCAATACCACCCAATATAGAGATTGTATACAATGGTCCTATTCCTAGAAAGGCTAAAAATCAAGTAAAAAATTCAAATACTCTAGAACTTTCTAAATTTAAAACTTGGCCATGGACAAAAATAAAAAATATGTTTTTAGGAAAGCTATCTCAAAAAACTGAAGATGAACTAAAAACTATTACAGTACCTATTATCGATAATCCATCAGCCTCACAACTTTTTGGTGCAGAAAGATCAGGAAATCATCTAATAATTATAGATACTCCCAAAGGATTATGTGCAATTGTTACCTCGGGACCACCACAAGAAATTCCAGGTCCTTTTGATAAAAATTGGGAACCAGAAGAAAGTAAAGATAATCCTATTAAAGGATACATAAAACAAGGTGCACAAAAAATACCTGTAATAGAAATTGAAAAGTTATTATGACTAATCTCCCTTGTGGGGTGATATTATGAATGAAGAAGTACAAAACAGATTAATGGAAGCAGAATTATATGCATCTCAAGGACTCGAAGAAGAAGCAAGAGAGATTTATCTCGATATTCTTAATAAGTTAGATGATAAAGACACAAAAATAAAAGAAGAAATAAAACAAAAGATTGATAGCCTTAGTAGTAATAATGGAGAGAGTAACACAAATACCTTAGAGTCACTAGAATCTAACAAGGAATTTGACCTGCTTCAGAGATTTAATATGGCTGTAGGCCTAATGGAAGCAGGATTTCCTATGGAAGCCATTGAGGAATTTAAAAAACTTTTAGAAGAAGGCTATAGGAAAGCTGAGGTCTACTCTAGAATAGCAGATGCATATTTAAATATGGATATGCCTTTTGAGGCAATAGAAAATCTTGAAGCAGCTCTAAAAGAACCTGATATTCCATTAAACCTAAAGCTTGATGTATTATATCGTTTGGCTCTTACTCATGAAAAAACAGGAGCTGTATCTTCTGCTATAGAAGCCCTAGAACAAATTGTAAAGATTGATCCTACCTATAGAAATGCAAAACAGCATTTAGATACATTATCACAAACAGCACAAAAATATGGAAGATTTTACTATCTTATACGTAAAGGGTTATTAACAGAAGAACAGCATGATGAAGCTGTCAAACTTGCAAGACAACAAAAAAAGCCTATAGAAAATATATTAATTGACTATTTTGGGATTGATAAAACAGAAATTGGACAATCCCTTGCAGAATACTATCAATGTCCATTTGTAGAGTTTAATGAACTTGAACTTGGTAAGGCTCCTGAGTGTATAAAAGGTATAAAAGAACAATTTTTTAGAACCAATAGCTGTATACCTATAAGGGAGCAAAATGGTACTTTATTAGTAGCTGTTGATAATCCACATGATATTGTAAAAATAGATAATATAAGACGTGTATTAAAGGCCAATAATTTCCAGTTTGCTGTAGCATTAAAAGACGATATTAATAAATTTATTGATTATTTCTTTGGGAAATATAACTTTGGAAACAGTAAGGATGTATTTGAACAATTAGAACTAGTTGAAGAAGAAGTAGAGGATGAAATAGAGGAAGATGTTGTATCTGATGCAGATAATGTAGTGGTTCAAATGGCTAACCGCATTATTGAAGATGCGGTTATGAAACGCGCATCAGATATACATATAGAAAGTCTAACAGGTAAAAGGGGATGTCTTATTAGATTCAGGATAGATGGAGATTGTATAAAATATCAAACAGTACCATATGCTTATAAGCGTGCATTAATATCTCGAATAAAGATATTAGCTAACCTAGACATTGCAGAAAAAAGACTCCCCCAAGATGGTAAAATCAAGTTTAAAACTAGAAATGGCCGACACATAGAACTCCGTGTAGCAACCATACCAACTACAGAAAATAATGAGGATGTTGTCTTGAGAATATTAGCTGGTTCAAATGCCTTACCCCTTGATAGAATAGGGCTTTTACCAGAACATCTAGAGCGTCTTAAGGCTTTATTGGCAATGCCTTATGGACTAATCTTGGTAGTAGGACCTACGGGTTCTGGTAAAACTACCACCCTTCATGCTGCACTTGGGTATCTTAACAGACCTGAAAAAAAGATATGGACCGCAGAAGACCCTGTAGAAATTGTCCAAGACGGACTTAGACAAGTACAGGTAAAGCCTTCTATAGGGCTTACCTTTGCAAGGGTGCTAAGGGCTTTCTTAAGGGCAGATCCAGATATTATAATGGTTGGTGAAACTAGAGATGAAGAAACTGCCAATACCATTATAGAAGCCTCTTTAACAGGACACCTGGTATTTTCAACACTTCATACCAATACTGCTCCAGAAACAGTAACAAGGTTACTTGGAATGGGAATGGACCCATTTAACTTTGCAGATGCTTTACTTGGAGTTTTATCTCAAAGGCTTGTAAAAAGGCTCTGTAGTCACTGTAAAGAACCTTATACCCCTTCAGAGCAAGAAATAGAACTTCTTGTTGAAGAATACGGTGAACACCCCACAACACCGTTAGACCCGGACAAACTCAAAAATGTCACCTTGTTTAAAGCGAAAGGTTGTTCCAAGTGTAATATGACAGGCTATAGAGGAAGGCTCGCTATACATGAGCTTTTAGTTGCAAACGATGAACTAAGATTATTAATACAGAAAAAAGCACCTGTTGCAGAAATAAGAAAACAAGCTATGGAAAACGGCATGATTACACTAAAACAAGATGGCATCCATAAAGTCTTAGCAGGTGAAACAGACTTAAGACAAGTAAGATCTGCCTGTATAAGATAAGACTTACTTGCCAATAGCCCGTTTTAGATTACATAAAGCAATTTCATAACCATATAGTGCTTGATGATAATTTGTCTCTGCTTGGGTTAAATACTTCCTAGCATCAAGTACATCTGTTGATGTTGCAAGCTGATGCTTGTACTGTAAATTGGTAATCCTGTAGTTTTCCTTTGCCTGTTTCAGTGCACTTTTAGCTGTAACTATATTTTCTAAGGCTACTTTTACTGATAGCCAAGCCTTTTTTACTTGTAGTTCAATCTTATTTCTTACATCAAATATGGTCTGTCTTAGTATAAAGACATTATCTTGAGCTGCCCTTACCTGATGATAAGTTTGTCCCCAAGAAAATATATTCCATTTAGCATTTACTATGATCATAGAATTATAAGAGTTTGTATAATCATTACGTGTTGCTAATAAATTATCTCCCTCCTGTTGATAACGTGCAATAAGAGAAACCTGTGGCCAAAATTGGCTTTTAGCTAATCTAACTCCTAATTCCGCCTGCTTTAATTTTAAATTTAGCTCTTTTAGAATTGGTCTATTTTTTAGGGCTAAGACTAAAAAGTCTTTTAAAGGAGAAATAGGAGTTAACTCTATACTTACGTTTCTTATCTCAATAGGCAAAGTGATATCCCGATTTAATAAAACATTTAGCATTGATTTTGCTGCGTTTAAATCACTTCTTGCCTTAACAAGTCTTTGTTTGGCTGCAGCTACAGCAACTTGCGACTTTAATAAATCATTATATTCAATTAAACCTTGTTTATAAAAATTTTGTGCATCTTTTAGATGTGCTTGTAATTGATCCAGGCTTTCCTCAGCCACCTCAACATTACTCTTTTCTAATAAGATATTATAGTAACAAATAGAAACAGCTCTTATTAGATCTAATCTTGTTTGTTCTTGTTTAAGCCTGGCAATATTTATCCCAAGTGCTGCTAATTTCTGTTTAGTAACTAAGGCAAAACCAGTAAAAAGTGGCTGAATAATGCTTATATCCCACTTTATATCTCTGTTTTTCCCTGCAGGAAACTCCATTGAAGGATATGGGGGAATAGCAAATTTTATATATGGAGCCTCTTTTAGTCTAGTATAATTATATTCTACAGTAATCTTAGCTAACCTTGCAGCCCAAGAAGCCTTTTCTTTTTGAATACTCGCATTTATTGCAGCACTGCTTGCCTTCATATTTGGATTATTCTTTAAGGCTATATTTATAGCCTTATTTAAATCTACTACCAATACCTTATTAGAAGCTAGTTCCTTAGCTTTAATAGGGTTGCTATGTATAATTAGACAAATAATAATAAAAAATATAATTTGAACTTTAAAATGAGACATATTTACTCCTTCCATATACCCTTTTCTCTAAGATCTTTAACGATTTTATCTGGTAGTAAAGAACCAAGAAAAATCCTCATTATCTTTCTGGCATCTGGCATATTACATTCAGAGTCATTATCTAACCATTCCATAATAATAGCATTTGTGAGGCCATTTAATGAAATAGCAAGCACTCTAGCAGTAGCAACCTTTATAAATATTTTATCTTTAAATCCTTGCTCAAAAACCCTTGTTAATTTACCTATTATATCCTCATGAAGGCTTAAAAGTTCTTTATCTAACCCTACCTTAATATTAAATCGAGCACCTTGAGTTTCTGTTAAGTATAATCTTATAAATGCTTTATTTTCTCTAAAAAAAGAAAGCTTACCGTTTATATATGCCTCTAAAGCTAAAAGAGGATCGCTACTTTGTTCTAAGGCTACATTAAGTAACTTGTGACAACTTATAGCCTTTTCTAGCACAAGTTGTTTATATAATCCCTCTTTATTCCCAAAAAATTTATATAAAGTACCAAGTCCAAACTCTGCCTTTTGGGCAATTTCTTGCATTGAAACATTATGAAAACCACGTTCAGAAAAAAGCTCAAGTGCTACATCTAGTATCTCTCTTTTATAAAGTCTTTCTTGTTCTCTTTTCCTTCTTTCCTTTTTGGCTTGATCTTTATATATCTGCTCCATCTTTACATCCTTAAATTGCTATATGTTTTTTAGACCCTTTTTCTACTTTAAAAAAGAATAAAATAGGAAGTCCCATAAGTGCTAATAATGCCAGAATTTTAAAACTGGCTTGATAGGCAATAAAATATGAATGAGCCTTTATATAAAAATCCATAAGTGCATTTGCCTGTTCTCTAGCAAAAGAAAGACAAGCACCTTTTGCTACAAATCCTTTAACAGCTTTTTGCCATGCAAGCAAAAATGGCATGTGTCCATAATTTGTATGGGCACTTAGCATATCAAAAAAATAACTTGCTCTTCTTTCAAGTATTGTTGTAGCAATAGCTGTACCTATAGAGCCACATACTAATCGTGTAACATTTTGAATAGAAGAGCCCATATTAACTTTTTTATCCTCTACATTTTGTAAAGATCCTGTTGTAAGAGTTGGGAAAAGAGGTCCTGCTGGTATACACCAAAGCACAAACATGATTAAAACTATAGACTTTGGTGTATATAAATCAAATATACTTAATAGATAAGAAAAAATGATATAAAATATCATACATATAATAGCTATGGGACGCACTCCTATACGATCAGATAATACACCTCCTATGATTAGGGAAATTCCCATAGCAATTGAACCTGGAAGCATAATAAGGCCAGAAAGTAAAGTAGGATATAGCCTAAGTCTTTCCATATAAAGTGGCATTAAATAAAAGATGCCATAAAGTGTGAGACTAAATATACCAAGTGTTACAACACCTATTGTAAAAATAGGATCTTTAAATAGAGAGAGGTCTAATACAGGATAGCGTTGATAGTGCTCCCATATTAAAAATGCTATTAAAGAACAAACAGATATAGCAATTAATGTGATTATAAAATATGATTGTAACCAGCCTTTATCTTGTCCTTTAGTAATAAAGGTAATAAGACTCCCTAGAAATATAGCAAGAAGTATAAAACCAACCCAATCAAATGGCCAGGCTTTCTCATCTTCTGGTTTAACATCTTCAAGCAATATTAATGCTAATAAAAAACCTATTAAGCCAACAGGTACATTTACATAAAAAATCCATCTCCAACTAAGGTGTTCTGTTAAAAATCCACCTATAGTTGGACCCAAGGCAGGAGCAAAACTTGCACCTAAACCATAAATACCCATTGCAAGACCTGCCTCTTCTTTTGGGAAAACTAAAAAGAGTATGGTCATAGATATTGGGACTATAAGTCCTTC
>JAMONC010000111.1 GCA_027066725.1 Desulfobacterales bacterium | reverse complement strand
ATAGTTCATACCTTAAATAGATATATTACTGGAATCTTAGATATGCAAATTAAAACAAAAATATTACTTTCTTTTAGTTTAGTAGTATTTCTTATAACAACAACTATAGTAATTTTTTCTATTAATAAAGAAAAATTAATTCTAAATAAAGAAATTGAACAAGATGGTATTACATTTGCTAAAATTATTGCTGATCATGCTAAGCAAGCTTTTCTTATAAATAACTATGTTTCTCTATTTAACTATATTGAATTTTTAAAAAATAGACGTAATATAGAATATATCAGTATAAAAGATACATCTGGTAATACATTAGTAGACACTAATATAAAATATATAAATAGACATTTAAATATAAAAAATTATATTCCTAAATTAAAATGCAATCAATATTATATTTCCTATAGTAAAAATAACGATTTATATAAAATATTTGTTCCAGTATATGTAGATAACAAAGTACTAGGTTACGTAGAATTAGGTTATTCTTTGAGAGATTTACATAAAAAGTTTAAATATTTAGAGTATAATATATTAATTATTTCACTTATTGGAGCATCTCTTGTAATTATACTATCGTTTATACTAGCAGATTATATAACTAATCCTATCAATAAATTAAAGAAAATATCAGAAGAAATTACACATGGCAATTTTAATGTAGATATTAATATTGAATCTGATGACGAAATTGGACAATTTGCTGCTACTTTTAAAACTATGTTAAATCAGCTAAAATTGAATATTTTAAATTTAACAGAGACTAAGGAATTGTTAGCTCAAGAAAAGGAGAAATTAGCTATAATATTAAATTCAATTGCTGATGTAATTATTACTATTAATACTAAAGGAGAGATTCTATTTGTAAATTCTAGAGCCGAAGAGTTAATTGGTAAATCAATTGATGAACTAAAAGGTAAATCTTTAAAAGAATTAATTATATTTAATAGTATGTTACCAAGTAATACTTCTTTAACAGATATAGCTTTATCGGTTATTAAACAGAAAGATATTATTAAACCACCAGAAACATATAGCTTTAAAGATAACAATAATATAGTGCACTACTTTAGTGTTACATGTGCTCCTATCATATCTGTATACAATAAAATTTTAGGAGTAGTTATTGTTTTAACAGATATTACAGATAGAAAGAGGTTGGAAGAGGAGCAATTAAGATCTCAAAAAATTGAGTCTATTGCTATATTAGCAGGTGGTATTGCTCATGATTTCAACAACATATTAACAGGCATTTTAGGTAATATATCACTGGCTAAATTATTTGCAGATAATAATTATAAGCTTATTGAGAGACTTGACGCTGCAGAAGCAGCTTCAATACAAGCTAGAGAGCTTACTCAACAATTATTAATATTTTCTAAAGGTGGAGCTCCTGTAAAAAGTACTACCTCAATTGCTAAAATTCTAGAAGATACTGTTAGATTTTCTCTTCATGGATCAAAAGTGAGTTATGAACTTGATATAGACTCTGATTTATGGAGTGCTGATGTTGATATTAGTCAGTTTAATCAAGTAATTAACAATCTTATTATAAATGCTAATCAAGCTATGCCAAAGGGTGGAACGATATATATTAAAGCCCAAAATACTACAATTGATTCTGAAAAGTTTCCTTTCTTACCCTCAGGGAGATATATTAAAATAGTGATACAAGATGAAGGAATTGGTATACCTCCAGAACATATGGGACGAATTTTTGATCCTTATTTTACAACTAAATCTCAAGGCAATGGGTTAGGATTAGCTATAGTCTATTCTATAATCAAACGTCACGATGGACATATATCTGTTGATTCTATTGTAGGTAAAGGGACTAAATTTACTATTTATTTACCAGCTGCTAATAAAACTATAAAAGCTAATATAACTGATGAACAAAATAACAATACTACTAATACATATATTAAAAAAAATGCAAAAATTCTTATAATGGATGATGAAGAGATAGTCTTAGATGTTTGTGAACAAATGATCAAAAAATTAGGTCATCGTGTATTTACCGTTAAGAATGGTCAAGAATTAATTACTACTTATAAAAATGCTATCACAACTGGAGAACCTTTTGATATAGTAATAATGGATTTAACTATACGCGGTGGTATGGGGGGTATTGAAGCAATTAATGTGCTCAAACAAATAGATAAAAATATTAAAGCAGTTGCATCAAGTGGTTACTCTAATGATCCTATATTTGCTAAATATAAACAATATGGATTTTGTGCATTTGTTACTAAACCATATAAATTTGAAGAACTTAAGAAAGTAATAGATAAACTATTGACAATTTCTGCAGAAAATGAAATGATCCATTAAGCTGGGACGGAAATATATATTAAATATAGCTGTAGTTTTTATAAAATCTGTAAAGGGGGCTATGGATGGATGTCTCACAGTCTTCTCCAGCGGAGTTGGATCTATTACTTAGGATATATCTTGAGACTTCAAGTGATGGTGTATGTATATTAGATTGTGATGGTAAGATAATATATATCAATCAAAAAGCTGCAAATATTATTGATAAGAAGAAAGAGGATATTTTAGGATCATATATAAATAAAATTATTCCTTCAACTTTATTTATATTTTTCTCCTCAATAAAAAATTTATTTACTCTTAGAAAAGGCATTACTTGGAAAACAGATATTTCTAATATAAAAGGCAAAAAGCAAACTATATATTTATCTATTAAAGCTATATTCATTAATAAAAAATGTTATTATATAATAATTATCCATAAAAATAGATTATTGCTTCCTGGTATTTACGATGGACTCGTTTCTACACCAATCAGGCATAAACTATATTTTAATATTTTAAATATCATACCAGAAATTATAGTATTAAAAGACAGAAATGGTAAATGGCTTTTAGCAAATCAAGCAACTATTGATACTTTTAATATTACTGGAGATTACTCTGGTAAGACTACAAGAGAATTAGCTTCTATATATCCAGATATATCCTGTCTTATAGATATTGATTTGTGTGAAAAACTTGAAAAAGAGGCGCTGGCCAATAAAACTATTGTCACAGGACATTGGCGTAAATACTGTGAAGGAGTAGGTGAAAAGTATTTTTCTATAATTAAACGTCCTGTCATTGATGAAGAGCGCGGTGAAATTGATATTATTGCTACAGTAGTAAATGATATTACTAACTTTAAACAGTTAGAGAAAAAACTAACAGAAACTCAACAGTTTAATGAAACAATAATTGACTATGCTAATGTATTTATCATAGTTTTAGATAGTATAGGTAAAATAATAAGATTTAATAAAACAGCAGAACAAATTACTGGATATAAAGAAGAAGAAGTAAAAGGAGAATATGTTTGGGACATATTTTTATCTGAGAGTGAAAGAAAACCATTTATTGAGTCATTCTTATTAAATCCAAAAGCGGCTCCTCGTCATGGAGAGCTAAAGATAAAAACTAAAGATGGAGAAGAAAAGATTATTCTCTGGAGTGGAAAGTTTATAAGGGATGAATCAAATCATATAAAATTTGCTATAGTTACAGCAATAGATATAACTCGTCAAAGAGAGATAGAAGATCAGTTAAGACAAGCTGAAAAAATGCAAGCCCTAGGTACTATGGCAGGTGGTATTGCACATGACTTTAATAATCTCTTAGGGGGTATTCTAGGTCATATAGAACTTCTAAAATTAGAGCTTAAAAATAAGATATCAGATCCTAACATAGAAAGAATTATTAATAAGATTGAACAAGCAGCAGATAGGGCATCAGAATTTACTAAACAAATATTATCTTTTGCTAAAAGTGATCTTCCTTTAACTAAAGAAGAATTTGATATTAATACATTAATTCCACAGGTTTTAACACTTAGTACCATGCAGGATATTAAGTTTATAAATATTCATACTGAATTATTCCCCTCTCCTTTAATAATAGATGGAAATCCTGCACAGATACAAAGAGTAATTTATAATATGTGTATAAATGCTATTCAGGCTATGAATGGTAAAGGAGAACTTATAGTTAAAACTGATATACATACAAGTAAAGGAATAGATTGGTGTAAAATACAGATTAAAGATACAGGTTGTGGTATAAAGCCTGAGTTAATAAATCGTATATTTGATCCTTTTGTAACTACAAAAGAAAGAGAAAAATCTGGTGGATTAGGATTGACAATTTGCTATAATATCATAAAAAAACATCAGGGTTTTATTACTGTTGATAGTAAAGAAGGGGTGGGTACAACATTTACTATATATTTACCTTTAAAATATAAAGCCAAAATGCCTGATATATCACTGGAAAAGAAAAAAGATAAGGTATTTTCATTTAGTGAAACAAAGAAAAATAAGATACTTGTTGCAGAAGATGATACTTTAATAGCTAACCTGTTTGAACAAACTCTTAGTCTATTGGGTTATGAAGCAATCATAGCATATGATGGACAAGAAGCTCTAGAGCTTTTTAATAAGTATAAAGATCAACTTAATTTAATATTTTTAGACTTAAACATGCCTAAGATAAATGGTGAGGAGGTTGCTAAGAATATACAGAAAATAAGTTCTGATGTGAAAGTTATTATTATGGGGGGGTTAATTGAAGAAGAAAAGCTTAAAGACTTACCTGGTGTAGTAGATATTCTAAAAAAGCCTTTTACTTTAAATGAATTGAGTACTATTTTATCCCAATGGACATAAATAGCTTTGCTATCCTCTTGGATGAAATTCTTTATGTATTTGTCTTAAGTAACTAAGATTTAGATGAGTATATATCTGAGTAGTAGAAAGTGATGCATGTCCAAGAAGCATTTGTACAACCCGGAGATCCGCTCCACCTTCTAAAAGGTGAGTGGCAAAACAATGTCTTAACACATGAGGAGTTACATTTTCTGATATACCTGCTTTTATGGTATAATTTTTAAGAATTTGCCAAAATCTTTGTCTAGAAATTGGTCTACCTTTATTCCCAATAAAAACATACATGCTTTGTGTATTTTTAAGTAATATTGGTCTTGCCTCACTAATATATTTTTTTATCCAATAGATAGCTATTTCTCCTATAGGTATAATTCTTTCTTTATTTCCTTTACCAAATACTCTTAAGAAACCAGTAGAAAATTCTATTTGGGGCATTTTAAGGGTTACAGCTTCTGACACTCTAAGTCCGCATGCGTACACAAGTTCTAATAGGGCTTTATCTCTAAGTCCTCTAGGATTTTTTATATTAGGTTGTTCAAGGAGTCTTTCTACTTCTGAGATACTGAGTACTATAGGTAATTTTCTCCCTAATTTTGGGGAAGTAATATTAGAGATGGGATCTTTTTCTAAATTATATTCTTTTACAAGAAATTTAAAAAATCCTCTTAAGGAAGAAAGCCTTCTTGCTATAGATGTAGCTATGATTCCCCTTTCTCGAAGTTTTTTTAACCAAAGTAATATATGGTAAGAATCAATCTCTTTTGGCTCTTTTATTTTTTGTTTTATTATAAAATCTATAAAGTCTAAAATATCATTACTATATGCTTCAATAGTAGCTTGGCTTAGCCCTTTATCTACACTTAACCTAGATAAGTAATCATCTAAGAGAAAATTCCATTGTTCTAATTTTAAGTCTGTATTGTTCACTGTTACAATTCAGCTAATGCTTGTTCAACTGTTTCAAGTATAGAGGGGTCTGTTTCTGTCATAGAAATAACCTTTAGTTTGCTTATAACTCCTTTTTTTTCTATACTATTTTTATTTTTAGATTGTTTTAATAATTCTTTTATTGCATTTGTTATTATTGATGGATCTTTTACATCTAAAAGTAAGATAAGAGTACTCCAATCATCTGGCATCCCGTAGCGGGATATGTACTTTTTTACTACCTTTTTAAAGTCTTTTGTACCATATTTATCATGAATTGCTTGCAAGTCTTTTGAATGTTCAGGGCTTCCCTTGGGTCCCATAAATAATTTTTCTGCTTCTTCAAGGTATTTTTTCTTTAATCTTGGATCACGTTCTAATGCTCTTTCAAGTGCACTTTTTACTTCACGCCTCCTTGGTTTTTCTCTTAGTTTGTCAATCTCTCTCCAGCTAAGATTACGTGTCATACCTATACCTCACATTCTTATGTTTTTATATTTCATCCCAGCCTACACTATAAAATTTCATATTTGGTAATTCTATAGCTGTAAGTTTCCCTCCATAAACTGCACCTGTGTCTATACCAATCTTATTATGGCGTATAAAAGGACTTGCCATTGGAGTATGTCCAAAGATGATAGTTTTTCCCCAATCATAATCTGATTCGTAAAAGGACTCTCTTATCCAGATAAGATCATCCTTACTCTGTTGTTCTACAGGAATATGTGGTCTAAGTCCTGCATGAACAAATATGTATTCATCTGTTTCAAATATTAGTTCTAGTGATTTAATAAATTCTATATGGGAGCCAGGAATATTTTGAATCCCGCCATAACTATTTATAGTATTATTTCCCCCTAAGGTCAAATACAGTATTTTATTAAATCCTTTAAGATATTCAAGAAACATATCTTCATGATTCCCCATGAGACATATTATTTGCTCTTTATATCTTGATTTAAGATCTATTATAGTTTCAACAACTTTTTTAACTTCCTCTCCCCTATCAATGTAGTCTCCAAGGAATATAAGTTTATCTGTTTGCCAGTCTATCGGCAGTTTTTCTAAGAGGCGTTTTAAAAGACTATAACATCCATGAATATCTCCTATCGCAAAAAGGCGTGTCATATTTGCTCCAACAGATTAAAAATTTGTAGGCTAAAGGAATACTCAGATTCTTTTTAAGAAGTTCTTTCTGTATATTTCTAATATTGATACACATAGAGCTAAAAGCAAGGGACCTAATACCAATCCTAACATACCAAACACATTTAACCCACCAAGTATACTAAAAAATAGAAATAGAGTATGTATCTGTGTTTTTCCACTTATCAGGTAAGGTCTTAAAAAGTAATCTATTTGAGATATTATAGCTAGAGAAAATGCCAATAGTATAGCGCCTTTTAGATATAGTCCTGTAGAAAAGAGGTATAATGTAGCAGGTACCCATACAATAGCAGTACCTACCATAGGAATAAATGTTGCTATTCCCATTATCATACCCCACAAAAAAGGGGCAGAAAAGTTAAGAATCCATAGTATAAATATACCTAATCCACCTTGTATAACTGCCGTTAAGATGTTGCCATAAAGTGTTGCAGAAAGCACATCGTGAGTAATATCCATAAAATTATCTGCTAGCTTAGGAGGAAGTGGTAACAATTGCTTAAAGGTAGCTAGCATCTTTTCTCCATCTCTAAAAAAATAATAGAGAGTGACTAACATAAGTGCTGCTTTAAATACTACAGTAGCCACATTTTTAAATACCGCAGTTCCTTGTTTTAAGAAGAAGTCCCCCATTCTTTTAGTTATGGTATTTAGAAGTTGTTCTATTGTGGTTTGATGGGCTTTAACTAATGAAGTAACCCATGTTATTAATTTATGAACAAGAGTAGTGTTAGCAGATTGAGTACTAAAGCTTAATCCTCCATTTTGAATAAGAGTTTGTATTTGATGATATACTTTTATAAGTTCTGATGTAACACTACCTAAGAGGGCAAATACTGGTATTATAATAAATAAGACTATCAGTATACACATCAAAAGAGAACAAAGACTGTCTAAACCTTTTAAAAGCTTAAGTAGTCTTTTATAAATAGGATAGAAAAAAAGAGCTAATATAATAGCCCAACATATAGGTTCAAAAAAGGGTAAAAAAAGAACTAGTCCCAATATAAGTATAAGTCCTGCAAGTGCAGTAGAAAGTAATAATACAACCCAATCACTATAGCCCATGTCATTTGGGAACATTAAAAAACCTCTTTTTAAATATTTAAAACTAATATAATCTTTTTATAAGTTGTTTTATTGTTATGTCTTCTATCCCTAAGCTTTTTAAAAAATTTATTAGTTCTTCTTTAGAAATATTTAGATTAATGTTTCCTTTTGTAAGGGATTCTTTTATCTCGTTTTCTAAGAAATTAATTAATTGACTTTTTACTGTTTTTTTAGCCTCAGATATATCTAGATTAAATTTATTTGTAAAATTTAAAAGACGGTTCCAATTGATCCAAGCCCGTTCAATTCCCCTATATATCCTTTTATTTTTATTAGATGGGGTGAGATCTCTTTTTATTATTCTTAAGTATTGTTTTATCACTGCTTTTTTTAGAGACAAAAGATCTTCTTCTGAAAGTTTAACCCTTGGACCTTCTTTATCCTCGCATAAGTAGTAGATAGAATTGTAAAAAGCTAATTCAGGTAATTCTCCAGAGTGTTCTATTAAAAAGACTTCCTCTGCTACTTGTTTATTAATATCTATTGTCTTTTTATTTTTTATTATCATATTTTGTTTTTTTTACTTTTTATTTTTTAAAGGTATCTTATTTCTCCTGCATTTACCACTAAAGATTGTCCATTTTTTAATAAAAGTTTCAATCTCCCAAATTGATCTATGTCTTCTACTAATGCCTTTAATTCCGGTTTCTTTTCTACATCATATCCAAATATTACTTTTTTACCAATAGTATCAGAGAATCTTTTAAATGATGATATTAATGGATTAAAAGATATTTCTTCATTTAAAAATCTAGCTTCCCAAAAATGTGTAAGCCCAAAATTCCAAATTATTCTTGATATAACATGGGCAGTTAATCTCATGTGTGGTAGTCTTTTGTTAGATTTAAGTCTTAAGGATGTTGCTATATTGGATATATCTTTGGGAAAGTGAGTTATATTTACGTTTATACCTATCCCAAAAAGTATGTAAGTAGATAATGTATTAGGGGTATTAAAACTTTGAGATAGGACACCTGCTACTTTTTTGTTATCTATTAACACATCGTTTATCCATCTTATGTGAGCACTAAATCCCCAAAAAGAAAGTGCTTCACAGATGGATACTCCCATAGCAATACTATACAGTCCCCAATGTTCAGGTAGCAAAAGAGGGGATATTGCTATACACATATATATACCACCATTTGGAGCCCACCATTTTCTACTAGCTCTTCCTTTTGCATGTGTAAGACTTTGTGCAATCCATATTTTGCCAGAGGCTAAGTCTTGACTTTTTGTATCTAATTCTAATATTTCTTTTTGAGCAATAGGCATAAGTCTTGTACACGTGTTTAACAGAGTTATTTGTGTACCAATATCTGAGCCTCTTCTAATGATTTCGTAAGAATATTTTTCTAATATTGGATGTTTTGTATATTTCTTATCTCTTATTAAGAAATATTTTATAAGTCTTTTTAAGTGATATTCATTATATAGTTTTTCCATTTTTATGTTGTTATATAAAGTTAGTTGTACAAGGTTAACTTCAATAAACGCAAACTCTAAGTATATATAAAAAAATTATATAATTAACTAAGATATCTTTATAAAATATATTTTTATTACTTGACAAAAATTGTTAAATTTTCATATGCTAAAATATTATAATCATGTGATTTATAATTTTCACCAATATAATTACAAACGATATTTTTATTTTGACAAGTTAAGTATGGAGTTTCATTATGATAAGACCACCAGCAGTTGCAAACCAATTTTATGATGAAGATCCCCAAAGGCTTAGTCGTCAACTTGATTATTTATTAACAACCCGTGCCCCTGTTCAAGATGCAATTGCTGTTGTTAGTCCTCATGCAGGATATATATATTCTGGTCATGTTGCAGGTGCAGTATATGCAAGGGTGAGGGTGCCTGATACAGTTATAATTATTGGGCCAAGTCATACCGGAATTGGCGCTCCTGGTGCAGTGATGGTAAAGGGTGCATGGAGTACACCTTTAGGGCTTGTTCCTATTAGAGAAGATCTAGCCAGATATATAGTTGATATTTGCCCCTTTTTGGAAGAAGACATACAGGCACATCTTTATGAGCATTCACTAGAAGTACAAGTTCCTTTTTTGCAAAAGAGAAATCCAAATGTTTCTATTGTTCCTATATGCTTAGCAGGCTTTAACTATGCTGAATGTGAACAAATAGGACTTTCTATTTCAAAAGCTATAAAGGATACGTCTTATAAAGTTTTAATTGTAGCAAGTACAGATATGACCCACTATGAACCTGTAGATCAAGCAGAGGCAAAGGATCGTCTTGCAATAGAGCGTATCTTAGCCCTTGATCCAAAGGGGCTTTTAACAACAGTTAGGGCAAACAATATCACTATGTGCGGAGTGATCCCAACTACTGTTACTTTAGTAGCTGCGCTAGATCTTGGTGCAACAAAGGCAGAACTGGTTAAATATGCTACAAGTGGCGATATAAATGGTAGTTATAGCCAGGTAGTTGGCTATGCAGGGCTTATTATCTATTGAGATTAATGTATTTTATTTACTTTTACATAAATCCTCTTGACATATAGCACGACCATATTTATTATTTTGGACGCAAAAAGAAGAAGGGCGGGAATAACTCAGTGGTAGAGTGCAACCTTGCCAAGGTTGAAGTCGCGGGTTCGAATCCCGTTTCCCGCTCCAGAAGATGAAAATAAAACGGAGGTTTTTCCTCCGTTTTTTTATTTATCCATTATGGGGGCATTTATGCCTAAGTCTAAAGAATCTCTTTTCCCTTTTAGAGTGGGTTTTGGTTATGATGTCCATAGACTAGAGACAGGAAGGAAACTAATACTTTGTGGAGTTGATATCCCTTATAAAAAGGGACTATTAGGCCATTCTGATGCAGATGTAATGATCCATGCCCTTATAGATGCACTTCTTGGGGCATCTTCTTTGGGAGACATAGGTAGATTGTTCCCTGATACAGATCCTACCTATAAGGATATTTCGAGTCTCATTCTTTTATCAAACGTGCTAGAAATACTAAAAGAACAAAGATGGCAGATTGTAAATATTGATCTTACCTTAGTTGCCCAAGCCCCTAAGGTTTCTCCATATATAGAAAAAATGAGAGAGAATATCTCAAACACATGCAATATAGATATCTCCCAAGTAAGCATAAAGGCTACAACTACAGAAGGGCTTGGTATTATAGGAGAGGGTAAGGCAATGGCAGCTTATGCTGTTTGCCTTATAAGATATGAGTAATGAATAACCATGTTATTAAAGAAAGGTTTTTAAGAGACCGTCAGATTATTTTCTTCTTGTTGTCCACATTTTTAGGGGCTGCAGCAACTGGTATATTTTTTGGGAGTCTTAATAATTTCCTTTCTGATATTTATAATATTTCTGCTTCAAGCCGTGGTTTTATAGAGACGATTAGGGAGCTTCCTGGTGCACTTTTAATCCTTCTTTTAGCCCCTCTTTCTAATATTGGTGAAAGAAGCATATTAATAGCAGCCACGTGTCTTATTGCAGTAGGCATATGGGGAGCAGCTACTCTTGCCCCTGGGGTAATAGCAGTTACCTTTTGGCTGTTTGTATGGTCTGTTGGTGCACATGTTGTTATGACTATTAGAGAGAGTTTTTCAGTAGCCTTAAGCACTCCTGTTACTCGAGGTAAGATATTTGGTATTGTAAGGAGTCTTAGGAGTTTTGGTACAATTGTTGGGGCGATAATCATATGGATAGGAATGGATCATTTTGGATTTGGATATGACGAGTTATATTATCTGGCTGCTGTTATAACCTTACTTTCTGCTGTTTCAGTCTTCTTTTTAAAGGATCAAGCCCATACTGCTATTCACAGAAAAAAATTTGTATTTAAGAAGAAATATAGCTTGTTTTATATGTTAGCAATATTGTTTGGGGTTAGAAAACAGATATTTTTAGTCTTTGGTCCTTGGGTATTAATTAGGATATATAATCAAAGTGCACCTCAAATGGCTAAATTACTTATAATCTCTTCAGCAGTTGGTATAGCACTTAAGCCTATTTTAGGACGAATGATAGATAAATTTGGAGAAAAAGTTGTATTATCATTTGATGCAATTTCTCTTATGATAATATGTGGTTTTTACGGACTTGCTAATAAAATTCTGCCAGCTTATTTAGTAATTCCAAGTTTATATGCCTGCTATATCTTAGATGATAGTCTATTTTTTTTAAGATCTGCACATGTAACTTATCTATCTAAGATTGTAGAGGGTGCAGAGGAGTTAACAGCTTGTATATCTACAAGTTTTTCCCTTGAACACGTTGTTTCTATGATGGCACCTGCAATAGCAGGTATTATATGGGTTAAATATGGCTATCCATGGGTATTTTTTATATGCGCAATAGTTGCTCTTTTTATGTTTATAACTGCGCGTTTAATCCCCTCTAAAAAACAGTTAGAGGAGCTAAATTCTGGACTATAACCATAATCCTTCTACTTTGAAGGACACTTGCCTTTAAGTGCACAAAAACTACAAGTTCCAGAAAATATCTTCTTTTTTGCCCAATTTAATGCAAACTTAAAGAGTTCTAGATCATCATTTGATATCTTTTCAATAACCTCTTCCGGCTCCATGTATCTATCAAGATTAGGTCCTTCTAAAAAGAACTTTTTAAATTCATCTAGATTATAACATGCAAGATAAAATAGCTCTATTTGATCTGCATGTAAGTATGCTATTCCTGACTGCTGTCTTGCCTGAAGAAGCTCTCCAAAAAGGTCATTCATTTGATTATATATCTCAAGGCCTTCATGTTCTTTCCATTCTTTAACAGTCCATATCTTTTTTTCTTTAAAACCGAGACAATCTGGGTCTTTGATAATCATATAAAACTCTTCTACTTCATCTTTATCTTTACTTCTTACAGCCATCCTTGCTAAAGGATATGTCCTACAGGCACCAGGTCTATCTTCATATACCATACATCCCTTTTCTTCATCTAAAAATGGGCACTTTTGATAACTTCCTTCCATCTTAAGTTGTACTACAGGAAGTCCTGATTCTGGGCCAACATGTGTAGTGGTATATTTCTTTAAAAATTCATCTGAGCTCATGCCCAAGTGTTTTTTTAGCCTAAATATATCATAAGGGGTAAGGACTAAGGTTAGGTCATAACAGCAGCCTGTAAAGCACTCTAAGCCTGGGTGGCAAGAAAACTGAAATGTATCATCGTCTTTTAGACGTTTGTCTTTATCAAAAGGGATTTCTGGCTGATTTCCCATATAAGCACTCCTCTGTCAAAATTTTTTATTTCATTTTTTTATTTCATTATGTCAATAAACTTGACCCTTAATCGTCCCATATTTATACTTCGCTTTGATCTTATATCCAAGTATAAATAAAATAAAAAGTGATTTAAATAAGAGGTAAGAGCAATGTCACAGAAAAGGGGAGTAGGAGTTCAACTATTTTTTATCACTGTTTTTATCTTTGGTATCTTAACAGCAATTGGAGGAGCAGTTGTCTATTACCATCAAGAATTTTTAAAGAATTGGATGGGTCCAGCCCTTATAGGTGCACCTCCTGTACTTGGAATTATATTTTTTATTATTACAAACTCTCTTTTTAATTCTAGGCTAAAAGAGCTTGAACGAGTTGATAAGACTAAAAAGGTGTCAAAAGAAAAGAAAGCGCCAGAGGTTAAGAAGGAAGAAAAGCCCAAGGTTGAAAAGAAAAAGGAAGAGCTAAAGGTTACCCCAGCGCCTGTAGCTCCTCAAGGACCTGATCCAGAGACAGTAGTTGTTCAGTTTTTAGGACTACTTCAAAAAGAAGGTAGGTTGATTGATTTCTTACAAGAGGATTTAGACCTTTATGATGATGCACAAATTGGTGCATCTGTTAGGGAG
>JAMONC010000110.1 GCA_027066725.1 Desulfobacterales bacterium | reverse complement strand
AAGGAATCTTCTATAGTTATCCCATGCAAACCATGTTTTACCTGTACGTTTGGCAAGGCCTTCAATAGTTTTAAGTGTGCTCCCTACATTTATTATAGTTGCCATCATACCTGGCATAGAGATAGCCGCCCCACTCCTAACAGAGAGTAAAAGAGGATTTGATGGATCTCCATATATTCTACCCGTTGCTTTTTCAATTCTTTTAAGGGCTTTTTTTAGTTGACAACAAAAGTCACTATAAACACGAGGGAATCTTTCAAGTATAGGATAACATCTAAATATTTCTGTAGTTACTATAATACCTGGAGGTACAGGCATTCCTTCTTTTGCAAGAAGAACAAGATTATAACCTTTATTACCTAAATGTATCAAGTTTTCTGTACGTCTAGAAGGGTTGTGGATATCACAGAGGGCCTGGTCTGGATCATAAGTTAAAAGAAGATCTAGATCTTTAGGATCTAGCATTTCTTTTTGTTCGTTTAGTACTTGATGTACTCTTGCTATAAAGTTATCTAGATGTTGTAATCCAAAAGTAGATGCAACAAGATCTCTTAAGAAGCGTTCTGATATTTGATGTACAAATTGAACTTCTGAATCCAAGTTGTCTAGTGTTTTATATTTAGGTAGTAGATTTTCTTTACCAAGTTGTTTTATTATAAGAGGTAAGTTTTCTCTATGAGGACTTATATAATAGACATATATCATGTCTTTTACACCTTCAAATAGTCCTTTTATGATATCTGAATATTGGGAGAAGGTAAAACGTCTTATAGCAAATGATTTTTCAAGTAGACGAAGATAAGTTATAAATTTTTTAGAATATACACCATCTATTTCTAAAGCACGTTTGAATAAATGTAGACATCTAATTATCTTAGTAAAAATAGCCTTTGTAATAAAGGGTAAATCAATTGACTCAATAAGTCTCTCAAAATATATGTTAGCAAGATTTTCTAACCTAAAGCTTAAGCTTAAAGCATCAAACTTCTTCTCATGATAGCGTCCATACATAGATGGAATATCTACTGCAATATGTCTTTTATGATATATGTTTTCTACAGCTTCAAATTTTTGAGGGGATAAAATTATTTTTTTAAGTTCTTCAAGTTGATGAAGTATTGCCTCAAGACATTTTTCTGTGTCATCTTTTTCTAAAGCAGCTATTAATTCATCAAGACCTTCAAATCCCCACTGTTTTGCTTCTTCTAAGTGATGTCTTATTTCTTGAACACCTAATTCATATTTTAGATTTTCAAGCCTATACATCTTAATGAGAAGCCTTACTCTACGTTTGTGTTTCTCCTCAACATCCTTTGCTCCATCTAGATATTCTATAAGCTTATCTTCAGATATATCTAAAAGTTTATGTACGTTTTTCTCAATAGGGTTTAAATTCAGTTTATTTATTAGATGTTTTACTGCTTTATGTACTTGTTGTACAAAATCACGTTTTATCTCTATCTGTTCAATAATTTCTTTTGGTACATAAGGTGTTAAGTGGGAAGTATTAAGGTCGTACCAGAAACATATTATAGCTTCTATAAAATCTACTATTAAATTGTTACTTTCTACATGACTTTGTTTTCTTAGAAAATGAATTAGTATGTCGCCTCTTTTACATATTTCATCTAATTCAGTTGATACATCCCTTAATAAACCTTCAGCTCCTATCTCATTAAAATAAACTGGTAAAGTTTTAGCCAGTTGTTTTACTAGGTTATATACAGGCTCTATGTTGCAATTTAGAAGTTTGGTTACATCTTTTTGAAATAGATCGGTATCTCTTATACATGTACCACCAAGCTTTAAATTTATTATAAGAGCAGATAAAAGAGTACTACATGCTTTGGGGTCGTGTCCTATTAAGTCCAGCCAAACTCTTATGTTTTGTAGGTGAGCAGGATTTGCTAAAATGTGCCACTCAGTATCTACACCTTTAACCTGTGGGGGTTGAAAGCCAAAGTTTACCACATGTTCAAGAAATATTTCTATAAGTCTTTCACGTCCTCGTTTAAATATTTCTGTACCAAGGGCTTGGATACATTGAAGGGCAGTTCTGGGATAATTGCCTACTTGGGCTTTTAAAAGGGCAAAGCTTTTAGCAAGGATGTCTTTTAATTGATCAACCGGAGCGGTTCTTATAAGTGATATAAGATTTCTATTTAATTCTCTTATTATCTCTTCATGTATATGGGCTAATCCTTCCATTTCTACTATGTGAAATAAAAACAGTAAATAAAGGGAAGGTTCATCTGTAGAAGTATTTAATTTTCCGTTTTGTCTACTTAATTCTTGCGCAAGATTTTTATATGCTCTTACAATATCTAAGTGCCCCGGAAGTTCTGTTAATATTTTGACCAGTTTTTTAGTTGGTTTTTTCTTTTCATATTCTTTTAATTTAGCTAATAGTAACTTTAAATGATCATGAGATATGGGAGCTATAATGTTTCTTAGATATTCTTCTTGCTTAGGTTCTGGTCTATGGATTCTATTCTTAAGGATATTTTCTAGCCATCTTAGAGGATCGGGTTGTTTCAACCAACAATTCCAGTCCTCTCTTCTTAGTTTTATTAGCAGATGTGTAGAAGCCTTCCATAGTAGATGATTATCATCTAATAAAGGTCCTATCTTTTCTAAAAGAATTTTTATTGTTTTTGATATCGGATGGTAACTTTTAGCAATTTCAAGTAATATCTTTTGATCAAATTGTGATAACTTTTCAAATGTATTTGCTATAGATTTTACATGCCTTATTAATTCTTCTGGTTTAAGATATTGTGTAAGTTTTTCTAAATATGCGTTTAAGGCATCAGTTGCTTGAGCTCGTTGATCATGTTTAGTAGGTTTTTTTATAGCATAAATAAAGGTTTCAAGTAAAACCCTTACTGCTCCTACTGCTCTTTTAGACCTTGAATAAATAGCTAAATGTTTTAATGCAAAAGATCTCAATTCTGGTATGACTATATACCAATTACAATAAGGATGATATAATTCG